>NZ_CBDRFA010000048.1:0-62130 GCF_965343085.1 Nocardiopsis synnemataformans
GGGCGCGGGGGTGGAGGAGTCCCCGGAGAAGCCCCCGGGAGCTGGCGTCCACAGGGGGAGGGGACGCGGAGAACGCGCTTCCGCGCCGGCCCCCGCGCGCCGTGCGCGAAGGAATTCCTCCGGTACCGGATTCGGGTGCACATCCGTCACCTGCGTCCAGGAGTCCCCACGCGTCACCCACGTGTTCGACTCGCGTCCGGGGTGCTGGTGCCGGGCATCCGCAGCGGGTTAGGGTGCGGTGCCCCTTGGTGTCCGTGACCGCTAGGAGACACACCGTTGAGAACCCCCACCGCCCCCAGTGAACCCCCGGTCGGGAGGCGCCGTGCCCCTGCCCGGCGACGCGCCACCTGGACCGCGGCCCTCGCGGCCGTCCCCGTGCTCGTCGCGGCGCCGCTGGGCGCGCTCCCGGCACACGCCGACACGGCGGCCGCCGAAGAACGCCTGACCGACCTGCGCGCGGACATCGACGCCCTCCTGGCGGACCCGTCCCTGGAGGGAGGGGTGTCCGGGGTGACCGTCACCGACCCCGACACCGGCGCGGTGCTGTACTCGCGCGACAGCGGGGAGCAGCTGGTGCCCGCGTCCAACATGAAGCTGTTCACCGCGGCGGCCGCCCTGGACGTCCTGGGCGCCGACCACACCTTCTCCACCGAGGTCGTGGCCGAGGGCCGCGGGCACCGGCGCTCCGTGGAGGACCTGTACCTGGTGGGCGGCGGCGACCCCACCCTGTCCGAGCGGGACCTGGACGCGCTGGCCGCCGACGTGGCCGCCTCCGGGGTCAGGACCGTGCGGGGCGACGTCCTCGCCGACGACACCTGGTTCGACTCCGAGCGCCTCGTGGACGACTGGTGGCCCGAGGACGAGCCCTACGCCTACTCCGCGCAGATCTCGGCCCTCACCGTCGCCCACGGGGAGCGCCACGACACCGGCGTGACCGAGGTCGTGGTCACCCCCGGCGCGGCGGGCGCGCCCGCCGCCGTGGACCTGGGCGCCGCCGAGGGCTACGCCGAACTCGACAACCAGGCCGTGACCGGCCCCCCGGGCGGCACCAGCAGCGTGGTCGTCGACCGCCCCGTGGGGACCAACACCATCACGGTGACCGGCACGATCCCGGCGGACGCCGCCCCCGTGACCGCCCTGCGCACGGTGGACGAGCCCGCGGGCCTGGCCGGGCACCTCTTCGCGCAGGCGCTGGAGCGGCACGGCGTCACCGTCGAGGGCGGCGTGGAGTCCGGCGAGGCGCCCGAGCGAGGACGCCACGGCGCCCGGCTGGTGGCCGACCACGAGTCTCCCGAGCTGGCGGAGATCATGGTCCCCTTCATGAAGTTCAGCAACAACGGCCACGCCGAGATGCTCGTCAAGAGCATCGGCCGGGAGGTCGCGGGTGAGGGCAGCTGGGACGCCGGGCTCGCCGGTGTCGAGCAGTCCCTGTCCGGGCTGGGGGTGGACACCTCCGACCTCGTCCTCAACGACGGCTCGGGCCTGTCCCGTGGCAACCTGGTCACCTCCGACACGGTCGTGGACCTGCTCGTGAGCACGCGCGACGCGTCCTGGCACGGGATCTGGGCGGACTCGCTGCCGGTGGCGGGCGAGAGCGACCCGTTCACCGGAGGAACCCTGAGGTTCCGCATGGGCGGCACCGCCGCCGCGGGCGCCGTCTCCGCCAAGACCGGCACCATGACGGGCATCAGCGCTCTGTCCGGGTACGTGGCCGGACAGGACGGCGGCGACGGGCTGGTGTTCAGCGTCGTCAACAACGGCTACGGCGGCCCGGCACCCACGCCGGTGCAGGACGCGATCGCCGTCCGGCTGGCCGAGTACCTGGGCCACCAGGCGCCGGTGAGCGTCCGGTCGCAGAGCGCGCCGACCCAGCCCAGCGGTGAGCTGGAGTGCTCCTGGGAGCTGACCTGCTGATCCGCTGACGGACGGACCGGGCGGCGGGTCCGCCGCCCGGTCCGCGCGCCGCTCGCGCTCAGGGGCGTCCGCGCGTGAGGCGCAGTGAACCGGTCCGGAGGGCCACGGGGAGCCTCCCCGTGGCCCTCCGGGTTTTCCACAGGTGTGGACGGGCCTCGCCGCTCCGGCTCCGAAGGTGGCATCTTTGGAGAGGACGACGCCGCCTCCTCCCGCCACACGATCCGCGTCGCACCCCTGATCGCCTCCTCCGCCCGCGCGGAGCCCCCGGAAAGAGAGCGTTCCGATCGTGTCCTACATCAGCGAGGGGATCGGCCAGGTCCTGTCCCTGCTCGTGTTCGTCGGCCTGTTGATCGGCCTGGGCGTGCTGGCCAGCCGGATGATGGGCGTCCCCTTCAGCGCACCGCGGCTGGTGCTCGCGGGCTCTCTCGGCATGGTGCTGGGCGGCGTCGCCACGGCGCTGCTGTACTACGGCTCCCTCCGGCGGATCGCGGAGGTCGTTCCGGGGGAGTCGGGGCCGCCCGCGGGGTTCGGCCAGGCCGTGCTGCTGCTCTCGGCGGCCGCCGCCATGCTGGTCTTCGTCGCCCTGGAACTCGCCCTCCCCCGGGGTACCCGGCTGCGCCCGGTCCAGATGGCACGCGCGGTCCTGGACTGGTCGGGGCGCATGCGCCGCTACCGCCAGATCACGTGGATCCTGGCCAGACACGGGCTGTGGGGCTACGTCACCGGCCGCAGGGAGGACGGCGGGGACGCCTCCGGCCAACGCCGCCTGGCCCGTTCCCTGGCCCGCTCCATGGAGGAGGCGGGGGTGGTCTTCGTCAAGCTCGGCCAGGTGCTGGCCACCCGGCGCGACCTGCTGCCCCCGGCGTTCGTGACGGAGCTGGGGAGGCTGCACAGCGAGGCGGCCCCGGTGCCCGCGGACCGGATCCGCGCGACCGTGGAGAGCGAGCTGGGCCGTCCGCTGGACGAGGTGTTCGAGGACTTCTCCGAAGAGCCCCTCGCGGCCGCCTCCATCGCCCAGGCGCACACCGCGCGGCTGCGCGGCGGGGAGGAGGCGGTGGTCAAGGTGCAAAGGCCCGGTATCGGCCCGGTCGTGCACCGCGACCTCGACATCATCCGCCGACTGGCGCTGCGCTTCGAGGCCACCACCCGGTGGGGTCCGGCGATCGGCGTGGTCGACCTGGCCGACGGGTTCGCCGAGGCGCTCCGGGAGGAGCTGGACTTCGAGGTGGAGGCGGCCAACATCGCCGCCGTCTCCGAGGCCGCGCACGGGTCCCCGGTGCGTGTCCCCAGGGTGTACGAGTCCTACACCTCCAGACGCGTGCTGGTCATGGAGCGTCTGCGCGGCGTGCCCATCGGCAGCGCGGACCTGTCCGGGGCCGACGGGCACGGGCTCGCCTCGACCCTGTTGGCCTGCCTGCTCGAACAGGTGATGCTCCACGGGGTCTTCCACGCCGACCCCCATCCGGGCAACATCCTGCTGCTCGACGACGGCGGGGTGGGGCTGCTCGACTACGGCTCGGTGGGACGCCTGGACGGGCGGACCCGAGAGTCGCTCCAGATGATGCTGCTGGCCCTGGACCGGTCGGACGCGGTGCTGCTCACCGACACGCTGCTGGACGTGGTCACTGATTCCTCGGATGTGGACGAGGAGCGGCTGCGGCGCGCCCTGGGCCAGTTCATGGCGCGCTACCTGCACCGGGGGATGACCGTCAGCGTGCGGATGTTCACCGAGCTGCTGCTCATCGTCACCCGGTTCGGTCTGTCGCTGCCGGGCGAGCTGGCCGCGGTCTTCCGTGCGCTGGCCACCCTGGAGGGCACGCTGGTGCACCTGTCGCCGGGGTTCGACACGGTCACCGAGGCCCGGAGGTTCGCCGAGGCGCGCGCGTCGGAGCAGCTGAGCGGAGGCAGCCTGCACGACCTCGCGATGGGCGAGCTGGCGGCGATGCTGCCCACGCTGCGCCGCCTGCCGCGCAGGCTGGACCGGATCACCGACCAGCTGCACAAGGGCCGGTTCACCGTCCGGGTGCGGCCGTTCGCGCACCCGGAGGACCGCGACCTGGTCCAGACGATCGCGCACCGCGCCGTCCTCACCGTGCTGGCGGTGGCCACCGGGCTGATGTCGGTGGGCCTGTTCAACGTCACCGACGGCCCCCAGGTGGACTGGGCGCAGATGTCCGCGCGGGCGCAGGCGCTCAACGCCGTCGCCTGGCTGCTGCTGGCGGTGGCCGGGCTGCTGGTCCTGCGGCTGCTGGTGGGCGTCTCCCGCGACGGTGTCCGGGGGAGGGGATAGGAGGGGGAGTGGCGCGCTGGTCCCCCAAGAGGAGGGAACGGTACACGGGGAGCTCGGTGGAGCGCTGGTCCCTGAGGGCTTCGCGGACACCTCGGAGTCCGCGGTCACCCGGTTCGGGCATGCGCCCCGGAAAGGCGTCCGAGGCGGCCCGGCCGTGCCGCCGCCCCAGGGGTTCGCACCGGCTTCCCGGGGCGGGGAGGCGTGGGGCCGCTACCAGGCGCGGCGGCCGACGAAGGCCAGGAACCGGGTCTGGGCGTCGGCGCCCTCGGGCGGGGTGAGCTCGGGCCCGCAGACCCCGCTGCCGCGCAGGTGCTCCCCGAAGGCGGCGGTGGCCTCGTGTGCCCACCGGACGTCGCCGGGGTCCAGGCGCTCGTCCCGGCCGGTGGCCCGGGCCAGGTCCCAGCGGTGCACCACGAGGTCGAAGCTGAGGAACCGGTCCACCGCCTCGGCGAAGGTGGTGCGACCGAAGAACCCGTCGAACCCGGTGTCCGCGCGCCCGGGGTCGTCCAGGTCGCCCTGGACCACCGCGCGGGCGGCGTCCCAGGCGGCGCGGGGGTCCTCGTCCACGGAGGGGATGTCGCCCAGTTCGCGGCCGACCAGTCCGAGGAACATGCCCTGGGTGTCCACCACGTGGCGGACCACGCCGCGGGCGTCCCACCCCTCGCAGGGGGACGCCGACGACCAGCGGTCGGCGGGGACGGCCGCCACCGTCCCGGCGAAGTCCTCGGACAGGCGGGCGTAGCGTTCGGAGATGTCGCTCATGATCGGTGTTCCCCTCGGGTCTCTCGGTGTCCGCCATCCTGCCCCCCGCGACCGCGTCCCGTCTTGAACAAACGCGACGAACCGCACGTGTGTTCGGGAGCGGAGGGCTACCCTGGTGCCGTGAGACCGTACTCCGTGGGGGTGGAGGGGGACGCGCGCGGCATCCTCGACCCGGCCGCCGGGCTGACCCGGTTCCGCCTGGACCGGCACGCGCCCTCGGAGCGGGTGGCCCGCTTCGTGGACCGCTACTGGCTGGCCTCGTGGAACCTGACCGGCCGCGAGTCCCACACCCAGCGGGTCCTGGCCCACCCCGTCGTGAACCTGGTGTTCACCGGTGGGACCGCGACGGTGCACGGCCCCACCACCGAGGTGACCGAACGCCGCCTGGAGGGCCGGGGCTGGGCGCTCGGGGTGATGTTCCGGCCCGCGGGCTTCCGCCCGTTCCTCGGCGGGCCCATGAACACGATCGTGGACGCCAGCCTCCCCGCGTCGGAGGTGTTCGGCGCCCTCGGCACGGACGGGGCCCTCGACGGCGCGGCGCCGCCCGATCCCCTCGCCCTCATGGCCGGGGTCGATCGCGCCCTGGCCGCGCTGCTCCCCGCGGACCGCCACCCGGCGGAGGACGCCCGCGACGTCGTGGAGCGGGTGGCCGCCGACCCCTCGGTGGTCAACGTGTCCGGGCTCGCCCTGCGCGAGGGGATGGGCGTGCGGCTGCTCCAGCGCCGCTTCGCCGACCACGTCGGCCTCGGTCCCAAGACGGTCATCCGCAGGTACCGGCTCCACGAGGCCGCCGAGCGGGCCCGGAGGGGCGCGGTGCCCGACTGGGGGAGCCTGGCCGCCGAACTCGGCTTCAGCGACCAGTCCCACCTGACCAGGGAGTTCACCGCCGTTCTGGGGACCCCTCCCGCGCGCTACGCGGCACGCGCGACACCAGGCGGCTGAGCGTGCGGTACACGTCCTCGGCCGTCAGGTCCGGGTCGGCGCAGGCCCGGACGAAGAGGCCGTCGATGGCGGCGCCCACGCCCGCCCGGGCCTCCGGGTGGGGGAGATGGGGCGCCAGGAAGTCGTCCACGGCCCGGTTCCAGCGTTCGATCTGCGGGCGCAGGGCAGGACGGCGCGCGGCGAGCAGGAACAGTTCGCACTCGGCCATCACGTGGGCCCGTTCGGGGCCCGAGCCCACCGCGATCATCCCGGCGAGGGCGCGCAGGGCCGCGTCCGCGTCGTCGGGCACGGCGGCCAGGGCGGCCACGTAGGTGTCGTTGACCCGGGTGAGGGTGTCCACGAGCAGGTCGTCGACGGTCGAGTGGTAGTAGGTGACGGTGCTGGGCGGCACCCCGGCCTCGGCGGCCACGCGCCGCTGGCTGACCGCCGCCACGCCGTCGCGTTCGATGACGCGCATGGTGGCGTCCAGGAGCTGTCGGCGGCGCCGCTCGCCCTTGCGTCTGCGTCCGTCGGCGACGTCCTCGCCGACGGGCGCCGTGTCTCGGCCGTTCAGTGCCGCCCGCCCAGCTCCAGGGCCATGACCCCCGCGATGATCAGCGCGATCCCGCCGACCTGGACCCAGGTGAGCGACTCGCCGAAGAGCAGGGTGCCGATCACCGCGACCAGCGCGATGCCCACGGCCGCCCACACGCCGTAGGCCACGCCGAGGTTCATGCCCCGGGTGAGGGACTGGCTGAGCATGAGGAAGGCTGCGACGTACCCGACCACGACGACGACCGAGGGCAGCGGGCGGCTGAAGCCCTCGGAGAGCTTGAGTGAGGTGGTGGCGATCACCTCGGCGATGATCGCTCCGGCCAGCCAGAGCCACGGCACGGCGTTCCCCCCGACAGAGAACTGGGCGTTTGACCAGGTTCCTCCGGAGAAGAAACCTGAGCGTTCGGACAAGATTCTAGGGGGAGGGCCGCCCCGGTGTCCAAGGCCGGTTATGGATGGCCGTAACCTCATACCCGTAGGGAATCGAGGTGTACCCCCGGGGTGTATCGTCTTCGGTTCCGGCTTCCCCCGCGCCCCACGTCCCAGATAACCGCTCTATACCGATGCATGAGATTTCAGAACCTTTTCGGTGGGTGCGCGTCCTACTTGCGTGGATGGCGTTTCAGGCATGACATGGAGGTAACCAGACGTGACGGGCAAGACACCTCCGGCGGTGGCACGTCGTTTCGGTATCGGACTGGCGGCGCTGGCGCTGGCCGCCACGGCCTGCACGTCAGGTGAGGCCGAGACCCAGAGCGGCGGCACCGAGGCGGCCGGGGCCGACCCCGCGGAACTGGTGATCACCCCCGAGAGCGGTGCCGAGGAGATCGCGCCCAACTCCCCCGTCCGGGTCACCGCCGAGAGCGGTGTCATCACGGACGTCCAGGTGGAGCAGATCGTCACCACCGAGGCGGCGGCGGAGGGCGGGGGCGAGGCGGAGGACCCCGACCTCTACGCGATGACCGGCACCCTCAACGGTGACGCGACCGAGTGGGTCAGCGACTGGAACCTGCGCCCCGGCGCGGAGATCGTGGTCACCGCGACCGCCGAGAACGACGCCGGTGAGGAGACCGAGGTCGTCCAGGAGTTCACCACCCTGGAGGCGGTCGCCGGGCAGCGCCTGGAACTGGCGTCCAACTACCCCGTCTCCGGTGAGACCGTCGGTGTGGGCATGCCGATCGTCATCAACTTCGACCTGCCGGTGACCAACAAGGCGCAGGTCGAGAACTCCATGGAGGTCGTCTCCGAGCAGGAGATCCAGGGCGCCTGGAACTGGACCAACGACTCGACCGCGGTCTTCCGCCCCGAGGAGTACTGGGAGCCCTACCAGGCCGTCAGCGTCGACCTCCACCTCGCGGGCGTGGAGGCCTCCGAGGGCGTCTACGGGGTGAGCAACCACCGCATCGACTTCGAGATCGGCCGCGAACTGATCGCGACCATGCACGTGCCCGACCACGAGATGGTGATCACCGTCGACGGCGAGCACGAGCGCACCATCGAGGTGAGCAACGGCAAGGCCAACCGCCGCTTCGACACCACGAGCAGCGGCACCCACGTGCTCATGGAGCGCTACGAGCACATCACCATGGACTCCTCCACCGTGGGCATCCCCGAGGACTCCCCCGGCGCCTACAACGTGGACGTCCAGTACGCCGTCCGCACCTCCAACAGCGGCGAGTTCGTGCACGAGGCCTCCTACAACGGCAGCATCGGCAGCGCCAACACCTCCAACGGCTGCACCAACCTGCGCATGGACGACGCCCGGTGGTTCTTCGAGAACACCCTCATGGGCGACATCCTGGACACCACCGGCACCGACCGCGAGTTCGAGTGGGACAACGGCTGGGGCTTTTGGCAGAAGTCCTGGGACGAGTGGCTGGCCGAGAGCGCGACCGGCGAGCCGCAGGTGACCGACGGCTCGGGCACCCCCGGCTCCGTCCACGGCGAGCAGTAAACGCACGGAGAACGCCGGAGGGGCGCGGCCGTCCCGCCCGTCCCCGGGCGCCGCGCCCCGCCGGACGCGGGACCGCCCCGGATGCCCCTGTGGATGTCAGTCCTGCCGGGACAACCGGGCCACCACGGAGTCGATCACCAACTCGGTGACGGAGGCCATGTCCACGGCCCCCGGGTCGAGGAGCCACTGCACCTGGAGCCCGTCCATCACGGCGATGACCGCCGACGCCGCGGCCTCCGCCGGGGTGTGCCCGTCCGGCCCCGGCGTGTCCGCGGCCTCCCGGTGCCCCGGTCCCAGCCGGTCCAGCACGGCGTCCCCGATCTCCCGGCGCAGCACCGTGTAGCGGTCCCGGAACCACTCCTGCGCCGGGTGCTCGTCGGTGGCGCTCTCCGCCGACAGCACCGCGTACAGCTGCGTGGTCCCCGGCCGCTCCGCGTTGCGCCCGGCGGTCGCCACCAGGTGGTCCAGCATCCGGCTGCCCTCCGGAGCCGGGTCGGTGTCGTCGCGCAGCTCCAGGACCGCGGTGAGCAGGTCGGTCTTGGAGCCGAAGTGGTGCAGGACCCCCGCCGGGGTGATGCTGAGCGTCGCCGCGATGTCGGCCAGCGAGGTGTTGTGGAAGCCCTGCGAGGCGAACACGTCGGCTGCCGTGCGCAGGATCTGCTCGCGCCGGTTCACCCGCCTCCGCGGCGCTGGCGCCTCGGCGCCGGAGGAGGCGCGGGTGTCCGGCGCCGGGGTCGTCTCGCTCATCCTGGTCTCTCCACTTCCTGCACCCCGTCGGGTACTCCGGGCCCATGCGGGGGTCGGGGGCCCGTCGTCCACGGTATCCAGCTTTCCCCGCCCCTCTTGCTTAATGAATGTTAAGTAAGTTGAGCTCCCGCTGGAGAGACGTACGTCACAGGGTCAGGGGCTCGTGACTTCAGGCCTTCACGCCCGCGTCGCAGTGGAGAGTCGAAACGCCTGCGGAGGCTGGGTAGGACCACCGCCCCGTGGAGTGGGGCACCTGGGAGTGGAACAGGAACCAGCGGACACCGAGAGGTGTACCGCGCCCCCGACCGCGAGATGGTGGGGATCCTCGGGTTCACCCCGAGGAGGACGTCAAGGCACGCTGATCCGCCGCGCCGCCTCCGTCACGGACGCCGGACCGGGCGGACCTCGTACCCCACGGCGGGCGGCGGGGTCTCGACCGGCCCGCCCGGGCCGCAGGGCGCCGTGCCGAACGGCGTGGACAACGGGGGGACCCGGTCGAGCGCGGGCGTCGGGAACTCGGCGGCCAGGCGCGCCATCGACCGCTCCGTGGCCGATCCGGGCTCGGGGCAGTACGCCATGACCCGCTGGTCGGTGTCGGGCACGTGGAGCAGTTGGCACTCGAACTCCAGGCGTCCCACCAGCGGGTGGTCCACCCTCTTGCGGAACCCGCGCCGCCTGCGCACCTCGCGCGACTCCCACATCCGGGCGAACCTCGGCGAGGTGCCCAGCAGGGTGGTGACCAGTCGGGTGATGTCCGGGTCGCCCGGGTAGCGTGCGTAGGCGGCGCGCAGGTCCGCCACCGAGTGCTGGGTGAAGCAGACGTTGTTCGGCTCGTCCCAGTGCGGGTCGTCCTCCGGTTGGGAGAACATCCACTCGATGATGTTGCGCCGCCCCTCGGGCAGCGCCGCCATGTCCCCGATGAAGTGGGTGGCCATCCGGTTCCACGCGAGCACCTCGTACTTGGCGTCCAGCACGTAGGCGGGGGTGGTGGTCAGGCCGTCGAGCAGGTACCGCACCGCTGTGGAGACCTCGCGGCTGGGGCCTCGGGTGACGGGGGGCTCGGCCCCGGCCGTGTGGAAGAGGTAGGCGCGCTCGTCCGCGTTCAGCATCAGGGCGCGCGACAGCGCCGACAGCACCTGCCGTGAGGGATTGGGGCCGCGCGCCTGCTCCAGCCGTACGTAGTACTCCACCGACATCCCGGCGAGCTGGGCCACCTCCTGGCGGCGCAGGCCCGGGGTGCGGCGGCGCCCGGTGTCGGGCAGTCCGACGTCGCCGGGGCCGATCCTGCCGCGCCGGTCGCGCAGGAACGCCGCGAGTTCCCCACGGTCCACCATCGCACGCGCCTCCTCGTTGTGGTCTCCCCTCCAGAGTGCCCCAGGAAAGCCTTCCTGACAGTGGTACCGCTGATACCAGCCTCGGCTGTTCCTTCCACGCGTTCGCGGGCTCCTCCACGGTGGGACCCATGACGAAGACACGCAGGATCGCCCTCGTGACGGGGGCGAACAAGGGAATCGGATTCCAGACCGCGCGACTGCTGGGACTGGAGGGAATGACGGTGCTGGCCGGGTTCCGGGACGCGCTACGCGGCGCCGAGGCGGAGGAGGCCCTGCGCGAGGAGGGCGTGGACGTCCGCGCGCTGGCGCTGGACGTCACCGACGCCGGGAGTGTCCGGGCCGCCGCCGCGCGGGTGGAGGAGGAGTTCGGACGGTTGGACGTGCTGGTCAACAACGCGGGTGTGGCCCTGGGCCGGGGCGGGATCGGCGAGACCGACCCCGCCGCGCTCCGGCGGACGCTGGAGGTGAACGTGGTGGGCACGGTGACGGTCACCGACGCGTTCCTGGGCCTGCTGCGCCGCTCGGAGGCCGCGCGGGTGGTCAACGTGTCCAGCGAGATCGGCTCGATCGGGACGATGACCGACCCGGACAGCCCGTTCTTCGCGATGGAGGGAAACGCGGGCTACCCCGCCTCGAAGGCGGCGGTGAACATGGTGACGGCGCTGTACGCCAAGGCCCTCGCGCCCCTGGGAGCCAAGGTGAACGCCGCCAACCCCGGGTTCTGCGGGACCGACCTCAACGGCAACACGGGCACGCGCACTGCGGAGCAGGGCGCGCGGGTGAGCCTGCACCTGGCCACCCTGCCCGGGGACGGGCCCAGTGGGGTGCTCTGGGGCCACCTGGCCTCGGCCGAGGGCCCGGAGAGCTACGGGGTCCTGCCCTGGTAGCGGTGGCACCGGGGGCCGGGCGGATCGCCTCCGCCCGGCCGGGCCTCACCAGGCCCGGACGCCGCCGACGGGAGCGGGCAGGTGCTCGCTCAGCCAGGTCCACGTGCCGTCGTTCTCGGTGAAGCGGCGCTGGACGCGCTCCACCTCCGTGATCGGGTTCGAGAACACCTCGGTCCACGCCCCGGCGGTGCGCTCCTCCAGGTAGAGGCTGCGCGCGTCGGTGCGCATGCGCACCGCCTGGAGCGTGTGGTTGGAGCCGTCGCGCAACTGGATGCGGTAATAGGCCATGGGAAGTCCCTGGAGTGTGGTTCGTCCTGGATGGAAGAAGGACGGTGCGTTCCCGGACCGCGCGCGGCACCGGCGGGTGCGCGTGGGGGAACCGGTCTCCCGGAGCGTGCGGCGGGCGTACGTGGTCGGGCCGCGCGAGCGTCTGACGGGTGGCGGCGGGAACGCCGAGACCCGGAGTGCTCCGGGGAACGGGTGCGGGTGCCGGAAGCACCATGCTGTCCGCGGTCTGGACTCTACTCCTGTCGTGGGCGCGCCGGAGCCGTAACCACAGATACGGCGGATGAAATCCGGGTGATCCGACGGTGATCGCGGGATGCGATTCGGAAAAATGGGCGGATAGCGACACACCGCACGCGATACGCCTGATTCGGTCCGTGTGCGGACTCGGTGGCGGCCCGCGGGCCCTACGGAGGGGGAGGCATGGGCCGCCCCTCGGTGCTTGGGGAGGTCGCGACGTGCGGGACTCCACTACCCTCGTAGGGCACCTTTGCTCCGTGTGCCCTCCCCTTCACACCACCCCGCCCCGAATGAGCGAGGTTCCCCTCCGTGTCCACAGGCTCCCTCACCGTGCTCCTGCCCACGACCGTCGCCGACCTGGCCCCGGACGACCCGGTCCGGATCGGGCGCTACCGGTTGCTCAAACGGCTGGGCGCGGGCGGGATGGGACTCGTGTACGCGGCGCGGGACGAGGGCGGCGGGCTCGTGGCCGTCAAGCTGATCCACCCCGAGTACGCGTCGGCCGCCGACTTCCGGGCCCGCTTCGCGCGCGAGGTGGACCTGCTGGGCCGCGTGGGCGGCGCCTGCGCCGTGCCGCTGCTCGACGCCGACACCGAGGCGGCACGGCCCTGGCTGGCGACACCGCTCGTGCGCGGCATGACCCTGAGCGACTACCTGCGCAGGCACGGCCCGCTGGGCGAGGAGCTGCTGCGCGGCCTGGCGGTGGGGGTGGCCGAGGCGCTGACACAGATCCACGAGGCGGGGATCGCGCACCGCGACCTCAAGCCCTCCAACATCGTTCTCTCGCCGGAGGGCCCGCGCGTCCTGGACTTCGGCGTGGCGCGGGCGATCGACCAGACGGCCATCACCCGTACCGGGATGCTCAGCGGCTCGCCCGGGTGGATCAGCCCGGAGCACTACCGCGGTGAACCGGTCTCCACCTCCGACGACGTGTTCGCCTGGGGTGCGCTGGTGGTGTACGCGGCCACAGGACGCCCGCCCTTCGGTACGGGGAACGCGGCCGCGGTGGCCCACCGGGTGCTCGACTCACCGCCCGACACCGACGGCTTCTCCGGTCCCCTGGCCGACCTGGCGCTGCGCGCGCTGAGCAAGCACGCGGCGGACCGCCCCACCGCGCTGGAACTGGTGCACGGCGTGGTCCAGACGGCCTCCCCAGGCCGGGCCATCGCGCCGATCCGCGACGTGGGGACCGCGGCCGCGGCCACCGCCGGGGTGTTGGACCGCGACTGGCACGGTGTGCGGACGGGGGCCGAGCGCGAGTACGAGATCCCCGCGACCGGTGAGGGCCGGGGCGGGAGGCGGGTCCTGGCCCTCACCGGGGCCGCCCTCGGCGCCCTGGTACTGCTGGCGGGGCTCGTCGCGGGCGGGGTGGCCCTGGGCGGTGACTGGGAGAACCTGCCCATGGCCGCGTGGTTCTCGGGCGAGGAGGAGCAGACGGAGACGGTCGCGCGGGAGCCCTCGGAGGAGGAGCGCGTCCCAGGGCCGGTCTCCCGCGAGGAGCCCACCGAGGAGCCCTCGGAGGAGCCGTCCGAGGAACCCGGCCAGGAACCGTCGGAGGAGCCCAGCGAGGAGCCCGAGGAGACGGAGGAACCGGAGGAGGAGCCCGAGCCGGAGGCCCCCGCGCCGCCGCCGACGGTGCCGCTGACCGTGTTCAACGCCGAGGGCCCCTGCCAGACCTCGCGCGCGCCGGAGTGCGGCCTGAGACTGGTCCACGACCCCCACGCCCCCTACGCCGACCCCGGGAACCGGGCGGGCCAGGTGTGGCACGGCGACGTCCTCCAGACGTCGTGCCTGGTCCCGAACGGCGTCACCGTCACGGACGAGAGCGGGACGAGCACCAGCACCATGTACCGGGTGACCGCCGGCGCCACCACCGGCTGGCTCCCGGGGGCGCGCACGCGCGACGACCCCCAGGTCCCGGTCTGCTAGCGCCGTGACCACGGAGGTTCGTGCTCCCTCCGCCGTGACGCTTCTTGTACTCATAGCGAGGTTCGAGCGCCCAACCGCGCTATAAGTACAAGATCATCGCAGGTCAGAGCCCTTGCGTCACACCAGTAGCGCCTCTGGCCGACGCCCCGTCCCCGCCCGGTCCGGACGCTGGTCCGGCGGAGACCGGACCTGGAGTTACGGGGCCGCCGCGAGGCGGGCGCGGGTCTCCATCAGGGCGAACCCCAGCAGGTTGAGGCCGCGCCAGCGCTCGGGGACCCGCGCGTCGTCGTTCCTGGCGCCCAGTCCGATGCCCCACACCCGGTCGCGGGGGCTGGCCTCCACCAGCACCCGTCGGCCGGTGCCGAGCAGGAACTCGCGCAGCTCCGGGTTCTGGCCGAACTTGGCGAGGCCGCCCTCGACCACGATCCCGAAGCGGGCCGCCTCCCACGCGCGCTCGTCGAAGCCGCGCACCTGGCGGCCGATCACCTTGGCGTCCCGGGGGTGGCCCGCCGCGAGGATCCGCTCCTCCGCCTCGGCGTCGTCGAACAGGCGGGCCTTGGCGGCCATCATGTAGTGCTCCGCGGTGCGGTAGCCGACCCCCTCCACCGTGAAGTCGGCGGGCCACCACTGCGACAGGCAGCTCGCCGACACGCCTCCGGAGGCGGGCGGCTGGTGGCCCCAGAAGCACAGGTACCCGGCCCCGCCCTCCGAGGCCACCAGCTCCTCGACAGTGCGCGCGTCCGCGGGATCACGTGTGTCCGTCATGGGGGGAAGTGTTCCAGGCGGTACCGACACACGCGGCGCCGCGCGGGTGTGCGATGGCCGCCGCTGGGGCCTTGGGCGGGTGCGGTCGTACCCGGGGCGGCGTATGTGACTCCGTAGTAGCGTTGCGGGGAACCCCGGAAGCCGTAGGTCAGAGGGACCCCGTCCGTCGTGGCGCCGACGGTGGGCGGAGCGTTCTCCCAGCGCGCCGACAGCACGAGGACCGTGCTCGGGCGGGTGACGCCACCGGCTCGGTCGGCCGGCTGGCGGGTCCACTCGGTGCCGTCCGCCAGCGATGGCGCCCCGTGGCCGAGGCGCGGGGTCGGCACGCGCGTCGGCCGCCGCGCCGTGGCGGTCCTCCGGTGGCCGGGAGATGGGATATTTGACCAGATCACAGTTGAACTCTCAAGTTACTCCTGGGGGCACGGGCCCGATGGCCGAGACGCGGTGGCTCGACGAGGGCGAGCAGCAGACGTGGCGGGCCTTCCTGGCCGCCACCCACCTGCTGGAGGGGGCGCTGGACCGGCAGCTCAGGCAGGACTCCGGCATGTCCCACGCCTACTACCAGATCCTCGTGAAGCTGTCCGAGGCGCCCGAGCGCGTGATGACGATGACCGACCTGGCCAGGCGGCTGCGCTCCTCGCCCAGCCGCCTCTCCCACGCGGTCGCCCGCCTGGAGGAGGACGACCTGGTCCGCAGGTCCAAGCGCCCGGGCGACCGGCGCACCACCCTGGCCGAACTCACCCCGGAGGGTATGGCGGTGCTGCGCCGGGCGGCTCCGGGTCACGTGCACGAGGTCCGGCGCGTGCTCTTCGACGCGCTCACCGACGACCAGGTCAAGCAGCTGCGGGGGATCGCTGAGTCCATGCTCGACGTGCTCGACCCCGAGGGTGAGGAGCCGCGGTACACGGGGCCGACCGGTACGGTGCGCCAGGACTGAGTCGCGTTCTGTTGTCCGCTCTCACCAGGGCGGACGCCGAGGGGGAGAAATATCCCTCATTGGCACTCTATGTGTCCGGGTGGATGCGTACTATCATCTGCTTTCCCAGGAAAAGGTTGTAGTCTCAAGCAACGGTGCGAGGCCACGACCTCCTCCTGGGTTACCCGCTCACAGAGACAGGAACCGCTATGACCGAGAATCCGCTCGTGTCCCGTCTGGGGGACGTCACCGCGCTGCTCGCCAGAGTCGTGGTCGGCGTCGTCTTCATCGCGCACGGTTGGCCGAAGATGTCCGACCTCGACGGCACCGCCCAGGGCTTCGCGTCCATGGGGATCCCCTTCCCGCAGTTCGCCGCGCTCCTGGGCGCGAGCATCGAGGTGGGCGCCGGGCTGGCCCTCATCATCGGGTTCGCCCTGCCGCTGGCCGGGCTCCTCCTGGCCTTCATGATGGCCGGTGCCTACTTCTTCGCCCACGTCGGCGACCCGCTGGTCGGCGGCTTCGAGTTCGTGCTGGTCCTCGGCGCCGTCGCCCTGGCCCTCGGGTTCGCGGGCGGCCGCCTCTCCGTGGACCGCCTCATGCCGTGGGGACGCCCCCGCCGCCGGACCCCTGAACCGGTACCGGCCTCCTGACCAGTGTGTCCGGGCCGCCCGTCGCCGGAGGCGGACGGCTCGGGTACCGCGCACCCCCCTTTTCTTCTTAACTTGTTTATCGAAATGCACTTTCCCCTCACAAAAAACACCCAGCCCTTTCGCTCTCCTTCACGACAACGGATTTTCATGAACGGCAGGTAGAATTCGGTGCACCCGAAACACTGAGCGGGACCGCGCGCCCGGGCCCGTCCCGTGCGCCCCGCCCGCCGAACGGGAGCACCGTGTCCCACCTGGCCCCCCGTCCACTCGCCCCCGACTGGCAGTTGCGCGTCACCGACCGCGGTGGCACGGCCCTGCACGGAGCCGCGGTACTGGTCGCCCCCGGATACGCGATCACCTGCGCGCACGTCGTCCGCGAGGCCGTAGCCGGGTCCGGCGCCCCCGCCGGACCCGGCAGCGCCGTACGCCTGGACGCCCCGCGCGGCCTCCCGGGCTGGGAGGCCGCCGCCACGGTCGCCGCGGACGGCTGGTGGTGGGAGGACTCCGCGCCCTGGGACGCGGCGGTGCTGCGCCTGGACCGGCCCGCCCCGGCCCCTCCCGCCGCCCCCGGGAGGTACCGCGTCGGCGACCGGGTCCGCGTCCTCGGCTTCCCCCGCGCCGAGAACGGCCTCTGGGTGACCGGGCGGACCACCGGAACCGGGGGCAGCCGCTTCGGCTACGTCCAGATCGACGTCGACTCCCGCGCGGGGTTCACCGTCCTGCCGGGTTTCAGCGGCAGCGGTGTCCGAGAGGAGAGGGAGAACGCCCTCCTCGGCCTGCTCTGCGAGGCGACCGGCAGCGGTAGGGCGGGCTGGATGATTCCGATGGAGGCGATCCCCCGGGTGTGGCCGACCGAGCGGACCGCCGCGGACGCGGCGGTGAACGGCGGGCGGGAGGCGCTCACGCGTACCGCCAGGGCGATGACCGACCTGCGCACGCTGCTCCTGCCCGACCTGCGCCTGGACCTGTACGTCGCGCTCGACCCCCGGCTGCGCCGCAGGCTCCGCGCCGACCAGGACCTGCTCTCCTTCGCCACGCAGCTGGTCTCCCTCGCCCACGGTGAGTACGGACTCCTCGACGAGGTGCTCGCCCTCCTCGACGCGAGGGAGGACGGGGGAGCGGGGATGCTCCGGGTCCGCGAGGCCGCGGCCCCGCTCCTGGGGAGCCCGCCCGGGTGAGCGAGACGACGACCACGGCGGGGGACCCGGCCCCGATCGGGGGACGGCCGCCACCGGACGGCGGGCGGCTCCCTCCCGGCGGGCGGCTCCTCCCGGAGGGCGCCGGGCGGCCGGTCCCGGCCGACGGCGGGGTGGAGGGACTGGTCGACGCCCTGTGCGCGCTCAGGTGCGTCCTCCTCCCGGACGCGCGCGAGCAGCTGGCCTACCAGCTGCCGAACCGGGTCCGCCGCAACCTGCGCCTGGAGGGCTCGGCGGTCGAGTTCGCCCGCCACCTGGTCCGCCTCTGCCGGGAGCAGGTGCGCCTGGGCTGCCTCGTGCGCTGGATCCTCTACCTGGAGGAGCACGGCCGCAGCTCGCTGGCGGCGGCCCGGGCCGCGGAGCCGCTGGTCCACGCCGAGGAGTGGGAGCAGCTGTGCCGCCTCCTGCCCGAGGGGACCACCGACGCCGACGTCGGCCTCGTCCGCCGGGAACTGGGGGAGCACTCCCCGGAACTGGTGGCGGAGGCCTTCGAGGCCGCTCGGACCGACCGGCTCGCCCCGGCCGAGGCACCGCCGCACACGGCCTGGGACCGGCTCGTGGACCTGGCCGAGATGACCGTGCCCGAGGGCGTCGAACTCCCGCTGCGGGTGTTCTGCGCCCTGCTGCCCTGCACCGTCCCGCTGCGCGACTGCGCCGACCTGCTCCTGCTCTGGGGCGGCGGGCGGCGAGAGGGCACGGCCGCCCCGCCGGGGCCGCGCGCGCCCGCCCGGCTCGTCGTGCACGTCACCCAGGGCGAGAGCAGAGACCGCTACGACGTCGAGTACTGGACGGTGCTCAGCGAGAGGCGGGACAGGGCCCCGGATTTCTGCGGCCACGGCCACACCCCGCACATGGAGGCCGAACGCATCGGCGCCCACGTCGGGGGCCTGCTCACCCTGCTGGAGGTGGACCACCGCACGGGCTACCACGAGGGCGTGCGGGTCGAGCTGGTCGGACGGCTGGACCTGCTCCGCCGCCTGGAGGCCGAGCGCTGGCAGGAGGCCGGGGAGGGCGACCGCAGGCTCGGCTCCCGGGCCCAGGTGGTCTACCGGGCGGAGGAACTGGTGGACCCCGCGCGCGGCGACACCGCGCAGGCCCGCCGGACGTGCGCCCGCCGGTGGGAGGGGCTCGCGAGCGCGTGCGAGGTGCTGCACCTGGACACCGCGCACGAGGCCGGGAAGAGGAGGCGCAGGGGCGGGCGGACCTACCGCGAGCCCCTGGCCGAACGGCTCCAGGACGACAGGATCGTCGCCCTCTCGGTTCCCTCCCATCTGGACGAATGCCACATGTCGGTCTGGTCGGCGCTCATGATCGGAGTTCCGGTCGTGGTTTGGCGTTCCGCCGATAATGGCCCGGGGGCAAGTCCGTGGCTCAATCTGGGAAAGGTGGGGCGGGAGGTGATGGTGCCACCCGAAAGAATACGGGCGCTTCCCAAGGCGCTCCACCAATCGCGTTCCGGATGCGTTTCCCCGGACGATACCGGGTACATCGAAGAAAGCTTCGAGGTCGCCGTCTTCTACCACGACACCCTTCCGGTTCTGCCCGCCCCCAGACCGATGACCCCCCCACAGCATCCGACAGCCCCCCTTGGGCGCGGCTCGAAGGGCCTGCCATGACCACACCAGCCGAACCCGGATCGACCAGCCCCGCGCCGGAGTGGTGGGTCTTCCACGGCACAGGCCAGCCCCGCCCGCACCTGGACCTCGCCGCCCAGCTCCCCCCGCCTCCCCGGTGGCGCGCCTACGGCGGCGGGCCGGACCCCGCCGGAAGCGGCGCGGACCCCCCGCTCTACGACCCGGGGCCGCGGGCCGCGGAGCCCGCCGCCGAGAGCGAGCGCCACCTGGGTCCCGTCCGGCCCTGGAGCTTTCCCATCCCCCTGGGGCCGCACCGCCGCCAGCTGCTGGACAAGGTCAACGCGGCCATCTGCCTGCGCCGACCGCTGCTGCTGGTGGGCCCGCCCGGGATCGGCAAGTCCAGCCTCGCCCACCAGATCTCCCGTGAGCTGGGCCTGGGTCGCGTCCTGCGCTGGGCCGTCACCAGCCGCAGCACCGTGCGCGACGGCCTGTACGCCTATGACCCCCTCACCCAGATCCACGACCTCAACCTGGAGAACGCCCGCAACCGGGCCCGGGGCGCCCGGGACCGCCGCTACGCGAGCGCCGACGGCACCGAGACCGACGCCCACCTGCGCAGCAGTGCCGAGTCGATCGGCCGCTACCTCACCCTGGGGCCCCTGGGCACCGCCTTCCTGCCCACCCGGCTGCCCCGGGTGCTCCTGGTCGACGACTTCGACCTGGGCGACTTCGACCTGCCCGGCGACCTGCTCGACCTGTTCGAGAACGGCGGCTACACCGTCCCCGAGCTGGGCAGACTCGCCAACGTGGCCGGGGCGATCCGGGTGGCCACCGACGACCCCGGCCGCACGGCGGTGGTCGAACGCGGCGAGGTCCTGTGCTCGGCCTTCCCCGTCACGGTGGTGACCTGCAACGACGACCGGGACCTGCCGCCCGCCTTCCTGCGCCGCTGCATCCCGGTCCGGATGGGGCTGCCGGACGAGGACGAGCTGGTGGCCGCCGTGGCCGGGCACTTCGACGGCGATCCGCCCACCGGTACGCGGACCCTGGTCACCGAGTTCCTGCGCAGGAGCGCCGACGGCCACGGACTCGCCGTGGACCAGCTGCTCAACGCCGTGCACCTGGTCGGCGCCATGGGGCAGGGCGAGCCCGGGCCCGAACAGGTCCGCCACCTCTCCGACCTGCTCTGGCACCGCCTCACGGAAACCCCGGGATGAGCCCCGCGCACCAGCCGGGGGACGACCGCCCCCGGGGCTCCGGCGACCGGTCGGGCGGTTCCCCGGGGGGCCTCACCGCCACGGAGTGGGCGGACGCGCTCCACCTGGCGGTCCTCCAGGCGCGCGCCGAGGCCGCACGCCGCGAACGGCCGGTCTTCCCGGCGCCGCCGGCCGGCGGGCCGCCGCCCGGGGAGGCCTCCGCCTCCGGCACGCCCCCGCGGGGGGCCAAGCCCCGCACGGACGCGCCGGGGACCGCGCAGCCCTGCCCGCCGCCCGGCACGGACGCCGGGACCGCCCGGTCCCCGGGGCTCCCCGCCAGCGGGGCAGCGGTCGCTGGGAGCGGTTCCGCCACCGGGCACAACCCTCGTGAGCGGTCCCCGGGCCCGCCACCCGGCCGGGAGCGGACACCCCCGCGGGAGCGCCGGGACCCGGAGGACGACAGGCCGCCGACGGAGCCCCACGGGTTCGTCCAGCCGGTCCTGCACCGGCGCCAGGAACTGGTCGCGGCGCTGGCGCCCTTCCACCTCACCGAGCCCCGGGGACGGCCGGACGGCATCGACCCGGAGGGCACCGCGCGCAACTACGCGCGCGCTCTCCTGGACAGCCTCCACTGGTCCGAGGACGAGCGCGAGGGCGTCGGCGTCCCGGTGGTGCCGCAGCCGTGCGCGCGCCGGGAGCGGGCGGTGGACCTCACCCTCCTCGTCGACGACGGCGTCACCATGGCCTTCCAGCGCGGCCTGGCCGCCGAGTTCGTCCGGCTCGCGCGCTCCGGCGGGATCTTCCGCGAGGTCGCCTCCCTGTACTTCGACTCCGGGCGCACCGGCAGCCCCAGGCTGTGCGACGGGCACGGACGCCCCGGCCGCCTCGGCGGGGGCCGCGCGCACGTGGTCCTGTTCCTCACCGACGGGCTCGGCGGCGCCTGGCGCGACCGCGAATTCCAGGACTGGGTCGCCGCGGCCGCGGGCCGCGGCGCGGTCGCGATCCTCCACCTGCTCCAGCCCCGCCTGTGGCGGCGCGGCGCCATCGCCACCGCCCCCATGGAGCTGGGCGCGCCCCGGGCCGCCGGTCCCTGCGCCGCGAACACCCGGTACGCGCGGGAGCGCACGCTCACCGACCCGGAGGAGGAGGGGCGCGCGCAGGGGGCGCTCGTGCCCGTGCTGCCGCTGGACCCCCGAACGATCCGGGACTGGTCGGTCTTCGCGATGGGGCGGGGCCGCGGGCGCCTGTGGGCGCACACCGCGCGGTTCCCCGCGGGGGAGGACCCCGGTTCCGCCGAGGCGCCGGACGCGTGGGAAACCGAGTTCGACGCCGAACGGGAGGCGCGGCGCTTCCGGCAGCTGGCCAGCCCCGAGGCGTTCGACCTGGCGGTGGCCCTGGCCGCCGTGCCGCTGGACCCGCGCCTGGTGGAGGCGGTCTGCGAGGACGTGCTCGGCCGCGCCACGCCCTCGGAGCTGACGGAGGTCTTCTTCAGCGGGCTGGTGCGCGGGGGCGGCGGCTGGGGTGAGGAGGACGGGCCGGTCGGGTGGGACTTTCGCCCGGGGGTCCGGCGGGCCCTGCTGTCACTGGGCGGCCGGGTCTCCGACATCCGCCGGGTGCTGGGCCTGGCGGCGGAGCGCCTGCGGTGGGTGGACCCCTGGTTCGACGCCCTGCGCCTCATGCTGCGGGGCAGGCACGACGATCTCCCGAAAAGGACGCGGGTGTCCCACCACTGGGCCAATTCCATGCTCCCCGCGGTGGAGAGCGCGGCCCTCACCCGGCGTTACGCCGAACCGATCAGGGAATACGCCGACATCTCCGGGACGGGTGCGACCCGCGGTGCACAGGAAACGCAGAAGGCGGGTACGCCGTCGCCCACTGGTCTAGTATTACCGAAGGTTTCCGGATCTGCGCGTGTGGGCGGGAACAACGGCTGGAAGGCGCGGAACAGAACACCCTTTTATGAACGGTCGGGGAAAGAAACTCATATGGCCACAAAACTGTCAAATGAGGATATGATGCAAGAATCTGGCGACCAGTCCAGCGGTCGTACGTCCCGATCGTCCACGAGTGGCCGACCGCTCAACGCGGTCTGGGTCCAGGTTCCGCGCCGCAACAGCGCCTTCACCGGGCGCGAGGAGCTCCTCTCCGCGCTGCGGGGACAGCTCCTCAAGGGAAGGCGCCAGGTCATCACCGCCCTGAACGGGATGTCGGGGGTCGGCAAGACCGAGCTCGCCAAGGAGTACCTGTACCGGTACGCGTCCGACTACGACCTCATCTGCTGGATCCCCGCGGCCCACAGCAACCAGCTGCGGGAGAGCTTCTCCGTCCTCGCGTCCAGGCTCAGGCTGGACAGCGCGGGCGCGGGCAGCGGACACGTCCTGGAGAACGTCCTGGAGGCGCTGCGCCAGGGCGTGGGCTACCCGCGCTGGCTCCTCGTCTTCGACAACGCGCAGGCCCGGTCCGAACTGGATCAGTATCTTCCTGTCGGGGGCGAGGGCCACGTGATCATCACTTCTCGGGACTCCAGCTGGACGGTGCGGGGTGGCGACGCCTACCTCTCCGTCCGCGAGTTCGACCGGGCCGAGAGCATCGAGTTGCTGAAACGGCGCGGACCCGCGTCGCTGTCCGACGAGGAGGCCGACCAGCTGGCGCACGAGCTGGGCGACCTGCCGCTGGCCCTCAACCAGGCCGCCGTGTGGTTGCACGAGAGCGGGATGGCCACCGAGGAGTACCTGCGCCAGTTCGCGGAGAAGAGCCAGGAGATGCTCGACCTCCTGCGCCCGGTGGACAGCGCCTACCCGGTGGCCGTCGCCGCCGCCTGGAACGTGTCCCTGGACCGGCTGGCCACCACCAACCCGGCGGCGCTCCAGCTGCTCCAGCTCTGCTCCTTCATGGCGACGGCGCCCATCCCCCGGACGCTGTTCAACTTCGCCCGGGGCATCGAGGGCCCCGCGGAGCTGCGCGGAGCCCTGGAGGACCCGGCCAGGCTCGGCATGGCGATCCGCGACATCGGGCGCAACAGCCTCGCCCACATCGACCACCAGCGCAACACCGTCTCCCTGCACCGGCTGGTGCAGCGCGCCGTCCAGGCGCCGATGAGCGACGAGGAGCGCGAGGAGATGCGCCACTGCGCCCACCAGCTGCTGGGCCGCAACGACCTCCAGGTGGTGGCCGTGGACGCCTCCCAGCGCTACACCGAGCTGCTGCCGCACGTGTGGGCCTCCGAACTGTGGAACTGCACCGACCCCTGGGCGCGCAACCTGGTGGTCCAGATGTGCCGGGTCGCGTCGCTGCGCCAGGAGTTCGACGACGCCCGCCGCCTGGGCGAGACCGCCCACGAGTGGTGGCGCCTGCAGCTGGGCGAGAACCACCCCTCCACCCTGGGCATGGCGATCCAGATCTCCACGGCGATGCGCGGGCAGGGGTACCTGGAGCAGGCGCTCGCGCTGTGCGAGGCCACCCTGGGCACCCTGCGCGAGACGCAGAACCCCGAGGACCCCGAGACCCTGGAGGCGGAGATCGAGCACATCCGCACCCTGCGCTTCCTGGGCCGGTTCCGTGACTCGCTGACGGCGGCGGCCGACGCCTACCACCGCCGGGTGCGCCTCTTCGGCGAGGACGACCCGCACACCCTGGTCACCGCCCACTTCCGCGCCTTCAACCTCCTGCTCAGCGGCGACCCGAAGGCGGCCGCCGACCAGTACCGCGACACGCTGGCCCGGCTGGAGGCCGTCTTCGGCCCGGACCACCCGCGCACCCTCGGCACCAACAACGGCTACGCCGAGGCCCTGATGGAGAAGGGTCGCTACCGGGAGGCCGAGGAGATCCAGGCCCACCAGGTCGAGCGGGCCATCGGCCTGATCGGGGAGGACGACAACCGCGTCCTGCGCAACCAGCGGACGCTGGCCGTCATGCGCCGGCGCGTCGGCCACCACCGGGAGGCGCTCGCCCTGTCGGAGCGCGCCTGGCAGCGCTTCCGGGTCAAGCACGGCGTGGACGACAACGAGACCATGTACGCCGCTCTGGTGCACTCCATGTCCCTGAGCGCGGTCAACCAGCACGACGAGGCGCTGGAGCTGGCCCAGACCACGGGGGAGCGCTACGTCAAGCTCCTGGGCGAACGCCACCCCTACGTGGGCGCGGCCGACGTCAACCGGGCGATCATCCTGCGCCGCCTGGGCAGGGCGGCCGAGGCCCGCCAGTTGGACGAGCGCTCCCTGGAGCTGTTCCTGGACCGGCTCGGTGCCCACCACCCCAGCACCCTGGCCTGCCTGGTGAACCTGGCCAACGACCACTTCCTCATGGGCGACGCGGCCGGTGCCCGGGAACGGGACGAGGAGGCGCTGCGCGGCTGTGAGAGCGCCCTGGGAACGTCGCATCCGTTGACCCTGCTGGCACGCCGCAACCTGCTCGTGGACCGTAGGGCCCAGGGCGAGGACGTCGAGGCCGAGTTCGTCGCCGTGGAGGACGGCTACCGCGAGGTGATGGGGTCGGACCACCCCGCCACGCTCAGCCTCCGCAGGACCGTGCGGGGGGACGCCGACATCTACCTCGCCCAGATGTGACCGGTCGCGGTCCGGGGCGCGCTCCCCGGGCCGACCGCGCCGTTCAGCGGTGCCCGGCGAGCCGGAGCAGCGCGACCCACTGGTGCGCGGGCAGGACGAGCTCCGCGTGGGCGGGGTGCGCGGAGTCGCGTAGGCCGACCGTCCGCGGTGCGCCCAGTACGGCCTCGACGCAGTCGCCGTTGCCGCCACCGCTGTAGCTCGACGTCCGCCACCGACCGGGTTCGTGTCCCAGTCCTCTCACGGGTACTCCCGTCCGCTCTGTCCCCGCTGGTTGTCGCTACGCACGCGGCGGCCTCGATTCTCTCAGTTCCACCATTGGTCGCTCCTGTTTCCCGAGCAGTTCTGAAAGTGCGATCGGGTCCGACTCCGGTTCAGTTATGTATTCGGTTGGTGACAGGGGCCGACTTGTACATGCCCACTGGAGTGGTATTCATGTTGTCCGGGCGCGGCCGTTCTCCGGATGGTCCGTAAAAAGACGCGAATGATACGCCGGGAAGCGGTTCCGCTTCGGTTGGGGAGGCACCGGACCCGTGCGGTGCCCGGCGGGGGGAGGCGCCAGTGCGGTCCTTTCCCGGTCCGGCGCGCGCAAAGCCCGTGTCCGCAGGGGATGCGGGCTCGGCGCCGTTCGGCGCGCGGGAGCGGTCCCCTCCCGGGAAGTGCCACCGGGCACGCCCGCCGGGGAGGGGACGTGGGGCGAAGGGGAGATTACCGTGCTCCCCGGTCCGGGGAAAATCGCGTGCGGGAAAAGGGCGCCCGCGGTCGGTCCGTGACTCCGATCCCTTTCCGTTCCCGTTGCGGCTCGGGGTCCGGGTGTTGCGCCCGGGGCGACCCGATTTGCGTTCGCCGTGTGCGCTCCGGGGGAAGCGGGTGCCTCGGTGCGGACGCAATTCCGGCCGCGGTGTTATGGCCGCGGAAATGGCGACCGGGCCCCGGGCCGCCCGGATCCCCGCGCCGCGCGGCCGACGGGCGGCGAACGCCCCCGCGGGGGTCGGTGCCCGGTGCCCGGTGCCGGGGCGCAACCCGGCGGCGTGCCGTGACCGGGGCCAACACTGCCTAACATGCTGGACATGCGCATTCTCGTGGTCGAGGACGACGACCGGGTCGCCCGTGGACTGGTGACCGCCCTGCGGGCGGCGTCCTTCGACGTCCAGAGGGTCGCCACCGCCGAACGGGCCCTGAGCGCCCCGCCCGCCGACGTCGTCCTCCTCGATCTCGGCCTCCCCGACGCCGACGGCATCGACCTGCTCCGCAAACTCCGCGACCGCCCGCAGACCGCCATCATCGCCGTCACGGCCCGCGGCGAGGAGCGCGACCGGGTGCGCGGCCTGCGGGCAGGCGCCGACGACTACGTGGTCAAGCCCTTCGGCGTCGCCGAACTCCTCGCCCGCATCGACGCGGTCCTGCGCCGCACCCGCGCCGCGCGGGCCGAGGCCGCGGAGGAGGAGCCCACGCTCAGGATCGGCGAGCTCACCGTCGACCCGGGCTCCCGCGCGGCCAGCGTCGGCGGCGCGGAGCTCCAGCTGACCCGCAAGGAGTTCGACCTGCTCGCCCTCCTGGCCTCCCGCTCCCCGTCGGTGGTCGCCCGCGACCAGATCCTCGACCAGGTGTGGGGCACGGCCTGGGAGACCTCCTCCAGGACCCTGGACACCCATATCGGCTCGTTGCGCGCCAAGCTCGGCCACGCCGTGCAGATCCGCACCGCGCGCGGTGTCGGCTACCTCCTCGACCGGTCCTGAACCCGTGCTCCGCAGACTGCTCACCATCCTGCTCCCCGCCGCGTTCGTCCTGGTCGCCTCGGCGGTCATCCCCCTGGGGACGGTCATCGCCCAGCAGCTCACCCAGGAGGTCTACGTCGACCGCCTGGGGGACGCGGGCCGCTTCGCCGCCCTGGCCCGCACCGCCCTGGAGGCCGACCGACCGGAGGCGCTCCTCCAGGAGATGGCCCGCTACGAGGCGCTCTACGGCATCCCGGTGGTCGTGGTCGCCACCGACGGCGAGATCATCGCCGGGTCCGGCAGCACGACGCACCAGCGCGACGTGCTCGCGGAACTGGGCTCACCGGAGACCCTCACCATCGCCCTGGCCGGGGAGCGCCCCGCCCCTCCGACCACCGTCTGGCCCTGGGAGTCCGACCCCCTCGTGGTCGCCGAGCCCATCGGACGCGACAGCGAGGTGACCGGGGCGGTCATCGTCGCCGCCCCCACCGACCAGCTCGGCGCCGACATCCTCGGCTCCTGGGGATGGCTCGCCCTGCTCAGCCTGGTGCCCCTGGCGCTCCTGGTGGCGGCCTCGCTGCCGCTGTCGCGCTGGGTCCTGCGCCCCATCGGCCGACTCGACGCCGCGACCACCGCCGTCGCCTCGGGGGACCTGGACGTGCGGGTGGACGCCGAGCAGGGCCCTCCGGAGCTGCGCCGCCTCACCGAGTCCTTCAACACGATGGTCGACGTGGTGCGCAGGGCCCTGGAGCGCCAGCGCTCCTTCGTCTCCGACGCCTCCCACCAGCTGCGCAACCCCCTGGCGAGCCTGCGCCTGGCGGTGGAGAACCTCGCGCCCTACCTCAGCTCGGAGGAGGCCCGGGAGGCACACGCCGTGGCCGTGGACGAGACCACGGTCATGCACCGGATGCTCAACTCCCTGCTGGCCGCGACGCGCCTGGAGAGCGTCACGGGCACCGAGGCCGTGGACGTCCCCGAGCTGCTGGAGACCCGGGTGGAACGCTGGCGCGCCCTGGGCGACGCCCGGGGGATCACCGTGACCGTGGACGTCCCCGCCGGGCTGCGGGTGTGCGCCCCGGCCGGGGGCCTGGGCAGCATCCTCGACGAACTGGTGAGCAACGCCCTGCGCCTGTCCGGGGGGACCCGGGTGCGGGTGCGGGGTTCCGCGGGCGACCCCGCGCGGATCAGCGTGCTCGACGACGGGGAGGGGCTCCCGGAGGAGGAGCGCGGCGCCGCCCTGGACCGCTTCTGGCGCTCGCCCCGCCAGCAGAACACCGAGGGGACCGGCATGGGGCTGGCGATCGTCTCCGACCTGGTCCGCGAGGCCGGAGGGGAACTGGAGCTGGGAGAGGGCCTGCCCGGCGGGCGGCCCGGCTTCGGCGTGACCATCACGCTGCCGCCCGCGGACTGAGCCTCACGAGGGCTTGTTGTCCCGGTACCAGCGCGCGGCCCCGGGGTGGAGGGGGACCACACCGGTCGAGATGCCGGTGCGCACGTTGATCTGCGCCGCCTCGGGGCGGGATTCGGCGATCCGCGCGGCGCCGGTGTAGACGGTGTCGGCGACGACGTGGGCCAGGTCGTCCGGCAGGTCGGCCGCGCACAGCAGCAGGTTCGGGATGGACATGGTGGGGCAGGCGGGCACGCCCTCGTAGGTGGTCGCCGGGATGGTGGCGGGGAAGTACCTCTCGGGGTGGGCCTCGGCCATGGCGGACGCGACGTCCCCGAGGTCGACCAGGCGCGTCACGTGCTCGCGGGCCAGGTCGGCGACCGCGGGAGTGGGGAGTCCGGTCAGGGAGAACATCGCGTCGATCTCCCCGCGTCCCAGGGCGTCGGCGGAGGCCGCCTGGTCCAGGCGCACGTCCTCCATCGCCAGCCCGGTCTCCTCGATGATCCGCGCCACGGTGAACTCGGTGCCGGAGTTGACCGCGCCCACCGAGACGCGGCGGCCCTCCAGGTCGGACAGGGAGCGCACGGGAGAGGCGTCCAGGACCGCCAGGTGCAGGAAGCTGTCGTAGAGGCGTCCGATCGCGCGGAAGGGACCGGTGTCGGCCGCCTCGCCGCCCAGGACCGCGTCGAGGCTGGTCAGGCCCAGGTGGGCCTCGCCCGCGTCGATGAGCAGCAGGTTGTCGTGCGAGGCGCCGGTCTCGACGGTTCCCACCCGGGTGTCGGGAAGCCGGGCGTCCAGCAGGGCCGCGATCTCCGCGCCGATCTCCCGGTAGACGGCCCCGGCCGGGCCCGTGGCCACGACGAGCGACGCCGGGGCGGGAGAGGGATCGCGCCACGCGCAACCGCCCAGCGCGACGGCGGCGAGCGCGCCCGCGGCCCCCCTCAGGGCGGTGCGCCGGTTCGGTCCATGCATACCCGCAGCTTAGGCCAGGGAGCGGCGGTTCAGGCCCCACCTGTCACACCTTGCACATGCTCACCGCGTGTCCCAGGGAGTCCACCCACGGTTCCGAAATGTCAGAGGATTCTCAAATCTTCGTTGAGATCTTGAACACGCGCGAAAGAGACCCACACCATCGCTGTATCAATTCGGGGTAATCGGGGAGAAACCCGACGGTAAGACCAGTGTCACTCCCCGGTGACCCACAACAGGAGGAACCCATGGCGTCCGAGAAGGGTGTCGACGCGCCCGACACCGCATCCCCCACCCAGGACGGCAGAACCGCCAGAGGTAGTTCGCCCTCGCGCGTCATCGGGTTGATCGCGGGCCCGCTGGTCGGGCTGCTGGTCTACTTCCTCATGCCGGACATGCCGATGCCCCTCGCCGACGGTGAGGACGGCGAGACGGTCCTGTCGGCCAACGGCCGCGCGGTGGCCGCGGTGACCGCGTTCATCGCCATCTGGTGGGCCACCGAGGCGATCCCGATCCCGATCGCCTCGCTGCTGCCGCTGGTGCTCTTCCCCGTCCTGCTGGAGGGCACCCCCGTCGGGGACGTCGCCTCGTCCTACGGGTCGGACACCATCTTCCTGTTCATGGGCGGCTTCATGCTCGCCCTGGCGATGCAGAAGTGGAACCTGCACAAGCGCATCGCCCTGGTCATCGTCTCCAAGGTCGGCTCCAACACCGCGGGGCTGATCGGCGGCTTCATGATCGCCACCGGGTTCATCACGATGTGGGTGTCCAACACCGCCACCGCCGTGATGATGCTGCCCGTCGGCCTCTCGGTGGTCGCGCTGATCACCCAGTTCCGCGACGGCAAAACCGACGCGAACTTCGCCACCGCGCTCATGCTCGGCATCGCGTACTCGTCCTCCATCGGCTCGGTGGCCACCATCATCGGCACGCCGCCCAACGTGCTGATGGTCGGCTACCTCGCCGAGGCCCACGACATCCACATCGGCTTCGGCGAGTGGATGCTGGTCGGCCTGCCGCTGGCCGCGGTGTTCATGCTCATCGCCTGGTTCGTGCTGATCAAGGTCTTCCCGCCGCAGGTCAAGAAGGTGAAGGGCGCCCAGGACCTCATCCGCTCCGAGCTCGCCGAGATGGGCCCGATGGCGCGCGGCGAGAAGCTCGTGCTGGCGGTCTTCGCCTTCGCGGCGCTCTCCTGGATCTTCGTCCCGGTCCTGGCCGACAACTTCCTGCCGTGGCTGTCCAGCGTCAGCGACGCCGGTATCGCGATGACCGTGGCGGTCCTGCTGTTCCTGATCCCGGTCAAGCGCGGGACCCGCCTGCTGGACTGGGAGACCGCCGTGCAGCTGCCGTGGGGCGTCCTGCTCCTCTTCGGCGGCGGCCTGGCCATCTCGGCGCAGTTCACCGCGTCCGGCCTGAGCACCTGGATCGGCAGCCAGGTCGCCGTCCTGGCGGGAGTGCCCACCTGGGTGCTGATCCTGGTCGCGGCCGGGCTGGTCCTCTTCCTGACGGAGCTCACCAGCAACACCGCCACCGCGGCCACCTTCCTGCCCATCCTCGGCGGCGTCGCGGTGGGCATGCAGATCGACATCCTGTCCCTGGTGATCCCGGTGGCCCTGGCCGCGACGATGGCCTTCATGCTCCCGGTGGCCACACCGCCGAACGCGATCGTCTTCGGTTCCGGCCACGTGCGGATCGGCCAGATGATGCGCGGCGGTGTGTGGCTCAACCTCATCGCGCTGTTCCTGGTCCTGGCCACGATGTACACCCTGGTCAGCTGGGTCCTGGGCGTCAGTTTGTAGGAGTACGCGACGCGGGCGGCCCCCTCTGGTCCAGGGGGTCGCCCGTTTTCGCTGTACTGACCCGCCTCCCGCCTCCCGCCTCCCGCAGCCGCGTAGGGCGTGGAGCGCCGGCTGGCGGCGGTGCGCTCTCAGGGGCGGGGAACCGGGCGGCTCACCCCGGGAGCGGGGCAGGACGTCCGGTGGTCGTTCACCCCCCGGGGGCGTGGCTTTCTGCCGCAGGGAGCTGGTCCCTCCCTCGAGGTCCCGCCCCGCGTCACACGGCGGCGGCCCGCCTCCCCGCTCGGGGAGACGGGCCGCCGCCGTGTTCCTACTCGGAGCCCTTGCCCGCCGTGCTCTGGCGGGCCAGCTTCCGGTAGTGCCTCGCCCTCGCGCCCAGGATCACCGCGGCCAGCAGGGTCGCGATGGCGGAGGCCACCAGCACGCCGGTCTTGGCGTGCGCCAGGTGCCCCGGGTCGTCGGCGAACGTCAGTTCGCTGATCAGCAGGGACACGGTGAACCCGATACCGGCCAGCTGCGACATGCCGACGATGTCGATCCACTTCAGGCTGGGGTTGAGCTCGGCCCTGGTGACCTTGGTGGTCAGCCAGGAGCCGCCCGCGATACCGATCACCTTGCCGAGGATGAGGCCCGCGATGATGCCCAGCGCCGCCGTGTCGGTGAGGACCTCGCCGACGCCGTCGAAGACCACGCCCGCGGAGAAGAAGGCGAAGATCGGCAGGGCCAGGCCCGCGGACCAGGGGCGCAGCAGCTGCTCCACGCCGTGGCTCGGGTCGTGGCGCTCACCGGGCAGCTTGCTGGTGCGCATCAGCAGACCCATCGCCACACCGGCGATGGTCGCGTGCACGCCGCTCTCGTGGACCAGGACCCAGATCACCACGGCCAGGGGTACGTAGACCAGCCAGTTGGGCACCACGGACGCGTTGAGCCTGGCGGCCAGCCCCTTGCCGCGCTGGAGGTACCAGAAGAGCGCCAGGCCCGCGGCGGCCACCGCCATGGGCAGGAAGTTGATGTCCGCGGTGTAGAAGACCGCGATGACGATGATCGCGCCGAGGTCGTCCACGATCGCCAGCGTCAGCAGGAAGGTCCGCAGCGCGGGCGGCAGCCCGCGGCCGACCACCGCGAGGATCGCGAGGGCGAACGCGATGTCGGTCGCCATCGGGATGCCCCACCCGTGGACGGTGTCGGGCGAGGTGAAGTTGATCGCGGCGTAGATCGCGGCGGGCACGATCATGCCGCAGATCGCCGCGACGATCGGCAGCATGGCCCGCCGGGGGTTGCGCAGCTCCCCGTGGACGAACTCCTGTTTGAGCTCGTTGCCGACGACGAAGAAGAAGACCGCGAGGAGGCCGTCGGCGGCCCAGGTCTCCAGGGACAGGTTCAGGTGCAGGGACTCGGGCCCGAAGGTGATCGCCCGCAGGTTCTCGTAGGCCTCGCCGAAGGGCGAGTTGATCCAGACGAGAGCGAGGACCGCGGCGCCGATCAGCAGGAAACCGCCGACACTGTCGCTGCGCAGGGTGTCGGCCAGCCGTGAGAGCGGGCCGGGGCGCTCAGAGCGCAGAATCGGGTCGATGCTCATGTGCAACTTTCCGGGCGTATGACTGACAGGGACTCGCCGACCAGTCTTCCCGGCACACCTAGACGCGGGCGCGCGCCTCGCCCATGCTCGCGGAAGATGGGACGAATGTCCAGTCCAGGGGCTGTGTGTCCGTTCCGGGGGAGGTCGGGGGGAGGGGGCTGGTGAGGGGGCGGTGTCGGTCACCCCCTCGTGCCGTACGTCCGGAGAGGGCGCCCGTCAGTCCTCCTCTGCGGCGGCCAGGTGCCTCTCCTCGGCGTTGGAGGCCCGTCCGGCCAGGGACACGGCGACGATGGACACCACCGCGGTGAAGACGAGGTAGCCCGCGACCGGCACCCACGAGTTGTCGAACCGGGACAGCAGCCACGTCGCGATCAGCGGGGCGGTGCCGCCCGCGGCCGCAGCGCCGATCTGGTAGCCCAGGGTGACGCCCGTGTAGCGCACCCGGGTGGAGAAGATCTCCGAGCACAGGGTGCCGATGGTGGCGGTGACCGGCGCCCACAGGACGCCCAGCCCGATCACGGTCGCCAGGATCAGCATGAACGTGCTGCCGGTGCCCAGCATGAGGAAGTAGGGCGCGATGAACAGGGCCAGCAGCACCGCGCCGACCAGGTACACCCTCTGCCTGCCGAAGGTGTCCGACAGGCGTCCGGCGATCGGGATGCACACGGTGGCCACGATCGCCCCGACGGTCACGGCGTTGAGCGCGGTGGTGTTGTCGAAGGACAGCGTGCCCGTCGCGTAGCTCACCACGAAGGTGCCGAAGACGTAGAAGGGGGCGGTCTCCACGACCTTGGCGCCGACGGCGACCAGCACGGCCCGCCAGTGGAACCGGAAGGTCTCCACCACCGGCAGTTTGGCGACCTCGCCCTCCTCCTTGGCCTTCTTGAACGAGGGGGTCTCGTCGATCCCCGAGCGGATCCACAGGCCCAGCAGCACCAGCAGGACGCTGCCGACGAACGGCACGCGCCAGCCCCACGCCGCGAACTGGTCGTCGGGCAGCAACGACATCAGGGTCAGCACCAGGCTGGCCAGCAGCATGCCCGAGGTGATGCCCATCTGCGGCACGCTGCCGAAGAGGCCGCGCCGGTTCTTGGGCGCGTACTCGTAGGCGAGTAGCAGGGCGCCTCCCCACTCGCCGCCGATGCCCAGGCCCTGGACGATCCGCAGCACGATGAGCAGGATCGGGGCGAGGATCCCGACGCTGTCGTAGGTCGGCAGCAGGCCGATGAACATGGTCGCGCCGCCCATGAGGGACAGCGTGATGATCAGGGTTTTCTTGCGGCCGATCCGGTCACCGATGTGGGAGAAGACCACGCCGCCCAGCGGACGGATGAAGAACGTCAGCGAGAAGGTCAGGTACGACAGCATCAGCGAGACGAACGGGTCGTCCGAGGGGAAGAACAGCTCGTCGAAGACGAGGGCGGCGGCGGTGCCGTAGAGGAAGAAGTCGAACCACTCGATCGTGCTTCCGGTCAGGCTGGCGATGAGGACCTTGGCCCTCGGCGGCCGAGCCTGTGCGGTGTCCACACTCATGTGCAGGGCTCCTGGTGGGATGTCGGGGATCGCGCGGGCCGGGGGGGCGTGGCCTGCGGACATTGCCGGGAGCCTAGACGCGGGTGGCGTGCGCCACCGTTGTGCGAACGGACGACATGGGTGGCGTCGCGGTGTCGCTTCGGACAATCCGGTCCCGCCGGGGCGCGCCGGTAGGGCCGCCGTGACCGGCCGGAGACCTCGTTGGAGCCGTACCGCGACCATGGCGGGAACGGCCGGTGTCCTGGGAGGGGCCGGCGCGACGCCGGTGGGAGGCGTACGGTGACCACGCCGGGGACGGAGTGCGACCGCCGAGGACGCGTCGGGGACTGGGCGCGACCGCCGAGGGAGCGCCACGGGCAGGCGGAACGCGACCGCCGGGGGTGCGGCCGCCGCGCGCGTCGCGGTCGGGGCGGACGCGGCCCGCGGCTCACGCCCGCAGCGTGAGCGTGGCCAGGAGCCTCTGGTCGGCGTCGTCCAGGTCGAGCCCGGTGAGCTCGCGGATCCGCCGGATCCGGTGCCGCAGCGTGTTGGGGTGCACGTGCAGCCGCTCCGCCGCCCCGGACACGTCGCCGAAGGCGTCCAGGTAGGCGGACAGGGAGCGGCGCTGCTCGTCGTCGAGGGTGTCGAGCCGGTCGTCGCGCAGCCCGGGGTGGTCGGCCAGGGCGTCGAACAGCTCGCGCAGCACCACCGAGGAACGGACCTCCTCGAACGAGGTCACCAGCCGCTCGGGGCGGTCCGCGACCACGTCCAGGGCGCGACTGGCGACCTTCTTCAGCGAGGGCACCGCGCGCATCCTCGGCGCCACACCCGCCACCGCCGCCTGAACGGGCGTGCCCAGGTTCTCGCGCAGCACCGACACCAGCTCCCGCGTCCACGCGGTGGGCGCCTGGCCCGAGGGCGCGGGGACCAGCACGTACAGCAGCCCGCAGGCCGGGATGACCAGGGCCTCGCGGCGGTAGGCCGCCGCGTACACCGACGTGATCTCCGCGGCCTGGTCCAGCCGCCAGGGCGGGTCGACCTCCCCCTCCCGCAGGGCGAGCGCGACCACCGCCACCGGCGTCGTGGGGTCGGCGCCCAGGTGGCGGGCGAGGGCGTCGGTGTCGAAGGCGCCGGTGAGCAGCCCCACGGCCAGCTCCTCGGTGTCGCGCCCGGTGCTGCGCGCCTCGCTGTGGGCGCGCATGACGTGCAGCGCGGCCAGGCGCGCGGCACCGCGTAGCACCTGGGGGCTGGCCTCCGCGAGGGGCCTGTCGCCCACCTGCACCCAGATGGTGCCGAGCGCGCGCTCGCCCGCCTGTATCCCCACCACCAGGCGGCGGGCGGCGCCCAGGTCGGGGCGTTCGGCGACCTCGACCACCTCGCCGTCCCGTATCCGCTCGTTGACGCCCCACTCGCGCAGGTGCGCCAGGAACGACTCCGGGCAGCCGCGCCCGAGGATGGTCTGCCTGCGCAGCTCGTCGGCGCCCTCGCTGGAGGCGGAGTAGGCCAGGACCTGCCCGGCGCTGTCCTCGACGCTGACGATGCCGCCGGTCAGGGTCGCGACGGTCTGGGCCAGGGAGAACAGGTCGCCGTGGCCGGACTCGGTGGCGGCCGCCTCCAGGACCGACCGGGCCAGGGCGGCGAACTCGTCGGTACCGACGGCGGGGTCCACGGAGAGCACGGGCAGGCCCAGACCGCGCAGCCCGTCGGCGTCCCCGTCCACGGCCGCCACGGCGCTGGCGCCCAGCCGTCCGGGGCGTGCGGCCAGGGCGGCGGCGCCCCCGGGCGGGACGACGACCAGCGCACCGGCGGGTACGGGCGCGCCGTCCCCGGCCACGACCACCGAGCGGACCACGCCCCCGAGCCCCCGGGGTGCGGCGGCGAGTCCGTGGACGGCCTTGTCCAGCGCCTTCAACAGGGCTTTGACGGTCAGGCCGGTCTCGCTCACGGTTGTACTCCGGGGTCTTCTCGCACGGGTTTCCACCATTGTGCGCCTTCCTCCGGAGTGCTGGACGCGGTGGAACCACGCGTACGGACAGAACCATGTGCACCATTGGTTCCATGAGCGAAATGCAGGTGGAGTCCATTCGCCAGGTGCGCGACCACATCGCCGACGTCGTCGACCGCGCGGATCGGGAGGATTCGCCCACGGTCATCACCAGACGGGGAAGAGAGGTCGCGGCGGTGGTCTCCATCGACCTGCTGCGGCGCTACCAGAGGTTCGAGGAGCAGGAGATCCTGCGCATGGTCCGCGAGCGCATGGACAACCCCGAGCCCGGTATCCCCATGGAACAGGTGATGGCCGAGATCATGGAAGGGCCGGAGTGAGCTACCGTACGGTCCTTCGGCCCGAAGCCAGGGCGGAACTGCGCAAGCTTCCCCGCAACGTGGCAATGAACGTGTTCCGCAGGCTCACCGAACTGGAGACCAATCCCCTGGGGTTCGGTACCACGGCTCTGGTCGGTGATCCGGAGGTACGGCGCCTCCGGGTGGGCCACCACCGGGTGATCTACACGGTGGAGGAGAGCCGCCTGGTCGTCTGGGTCGTCCATGTCGGTCACCGGTCCGGCGTGTACGACTGAGGGCCCGCCCGCTCCGCGCCCGTGCATGACACGGTCCCGGGACCCGTCAGGGCACCGGGACCACGGCGCGGGGCTCAGGACTTGCGGTTCTCGCCCAGCTCCTCCTCGATGGGGTTGACCGGGCGGCTCTCCTTCATCGACTCGGCCATGCCGGGCTTGCCGTGCTCCCTGCGCAGCTGCGCGCGGGCGGACTCGGTGTGCGAGTCCGTCTCGGAGCGGGGCAGGGGCACCGAGCGCAGTACCTCGTTGGCCTCGTTGTACTGGGCGGGCGGCATAGCCCGCAGGGCGCTGAGCAGTTCCTCGTCGGCGCCCGCGTCCAGGGCGTGCGTCACGATCCGGTCCTTGTCCGCGGGGAAGTCCACTTCCCCCAGGACGTCCTGTAGCCCTTCGATGCCACGCTTGACGCTCATCGTCAGTCCCTCCGACTCGTGCGAGGGCCGGGCAGCTCCGCCCCGGTCACCGGGGGCGGACCGCCTGACCCGCGAGGACACTGGGGTCGCCTACCCGGTCGGAGGGGAGCCCAACCGTCGGAGGGAGCGGGGCGTGAGCCCCGCGCGGCGTCCGGCGGGGCGCCGCGGCCCCAGGCCACCACGGTGCGAAACCCCGAGCGGGAACTTCGCACCGCAGCGACCCCACGTCAACCGCCGCGGGCGGCCGGAGACCTCCGCGGCGGAGGGCCTCAGCCCTGCTCCGCGGCCGTTCCCCCACCGGGGCGCAGCAGCGGCATGACCTTCTCACCGAACGCCGCGAGGTCGGCGTGGTAGTCCGGGAAGATCAGCATCAGACCGTCGAGCTCGGCGTACTCCACGATCTCGCGGATGCGTCCGGCCACCGTCTCCGGGGACCCGGTCACGAACGGCGTCTGGAACGCCTCGTCCTCGGGCCGCTCGGAGGTCAGCGACAGGGCCTTGTCCAGGGGCAGGCCCCAGGACCGCTTCATGTTGACCAGCGCGTCGATGTCCGCGCCGCGCCCGTACTCCAGCCGCCGCTCCTCGGCCGCGGCGTCGGTGTCGTCCATGACGACGGTGAGCATCGAGTACGTCTTGATGCCGCGCCCCTCCTTCTGGGCGCGCTCCTTGACGTCGAGGCTGGCGTCGCGCAGGCCGGGCAGGTCCTCCGCGGTCAGGAACGAGCCGTCGCAGTGCCGCGCCTGGAAGTTCAGGCCGGTGTCGGAGCGGCCCGCGCTGATCAGGGTCGGCGCCGGAGCGGGGTGCGGCCGCGAGCGGCAGTCGTCGAGCTTGAAGAACTCGCCGTCGTGGGTGACCGAGTCCTCGGTCCACAGCCGCTTGAGGACGCTGGTCCACTCCTCGGTGTACCGGTAGCGGTCACCGTGGCCGATGTCCTCCCGCCACAGGCCCATCTGGGCGAACTCGTCCACGTAGGAGCCCACCACGATGTTCATCCCGGCGCGTCCGCCGCTGATGTCCTGGAGGGTGGTGTACATCTTGGCGGCGAGGGCCGGGTGGAACAGGTTCGTGTGGACGGTCGCCCACACCTTGACGTGCTCGGTGGCCTCCGCGAGCCCCGACATCATCGTGATCGACTCCAGGGTGCGCCCCCAGTGGTCGGTCGCGCCGTCGTAGCCGCGCCACTTGCCCATGGACATGACGAAGTCGAGTCCGTAGGCGTCGGCGAGGACCGCGGCCTTCTTGTTGTACTCGTACGTCGCCTCCGGGTGCGGTGCGGTCTCCGAGACGATCCACCCCCCGTTGCCGATGGGCAGGAAGATGCCGTACTCGGTTTCGGCGGCCGGAAGCCCGCCTTCTGCTGCCATCCTTGGCTCCTCATTCCACTCTCGGGCGCCGCGTACCGCGGTCGCCCGTGCGCCGCACGGCTCGTGCGCCGCGCCCAGGCGCTCTACGCGCCCGGTGCGCGGCGCCGGGCCGCGCGGTCCTGCTTGTGTGCCGTGTCCGGCCCTACTCGCTGGGCCAGTCCACCTCGGTGGCCACGTGCACGGCCTCCAGGTAGCGGGGGTCGAACAGGGGCTCCAGGTCGGGCAGCTCGTCCAGCTGACCGTTGTCGATGAGGGTCTGGCCCTCGGACTCGGTCAGGCCCAGGTCGATGTAGCCGGGGGTGGAGTCGTCGGGCGTGGAGGCGGTCACCAGCTGCTGCTCGGCGTTCCAGATCCGCAGGTTGTGCTCGGTGTCGTATCCGGCCTCGGCCAGTTCGGCGGCGTAGCCGACGCACTCCTCGCCGTTCTCCTGGCAGTAGTCGAAGGCCTGGGCGATCGCGCGCAGGTAGTCCTCGACCACCGTCCGGTTCTCCTCGGCCCACACGGGGTTGGTGGCCATCACGCCGAACGAGCCCACGACCCCGTAGTCCTCGGGGAGCCACTCGTTGTACTCCTCCTCCATGTCGGACAGGAGGAAGGGCTCGTTGGAGCGGAACGCGGTGAGCGCCTGCACCTGGTCGCGCGGCAGCACGCTGGGGTCGTAGCCGACCTCGACGATGTCGATGGAGTCCATGTCCACGCCGTCGGCGACGAGCATGGCCTCCAGCGGCGCGGGGAGCATGCCCTTGTGGCCGAGGGTGGTGCCCTCCAGGTCCTTGAGCTCCTCGATGCCGGTGCCGGTCAGCAGGCTGGCGATCGGGACGTGCCCGTAGGTGGAGACGCCGATGACCTCGTGCCCGGCGTCGTTGGCCTGGAGGACCTCGGCCTCGTTGCCCAGGGAGGTGAAGTGGGCGGTGCCGGCCGACACCAGCTGGGAGTTGCCGATGGTGTCGCCGCTGCCGGGCTGGATCTCCACGTCCAGGCAGACGGCCTCGAAGTAGCCGAGGGCGTCCGCGGCGATGGCCTCCAGGATGGAGACCGAGGCCTGGTACTGGTAGCCGGTGATGTAGGTGATCGTCCCGGCGTCGCGGTTGGTCTGGCAGCGCTCCTCGTCGATGACGGTGGCGACCTGGTCCTCGTCCTCGGCGGCCTCCCCTCCGCTGCACGCGGCGGTGAGGAGGAGGACCGATGCCGCGGCGGCGGCCGCGAGGGAGCGTTGGCGCCGGGGACTGGGGCGGTGGGGCGGATTGGTCATGGGGGTTCCTTAGGAGGTGGTGCGCTGCTGGGACTCGTGCCAGAACAGCAGTCTGCGTTCGAGGACGGTGATGAGTGCGAGCATCAGCACGCCCATGACGGCCAGACAGGCGACGGCCGCGTAGACGTACTCCAACCGGGCGGTCGCGGCCGAGTTGCGGATCATCGTGCCGAGCCCGCTTGAGGACCCGGCGGCGACGAACTCCGCGACCACGGCGCCCACGATGGACAGGGGGAACACCACCCGCAGAGCGGCGAGGGTGTAGGGGAGGCTGCTGGGGATACGCAGCCGGAGCAGCACCTCCAGGCGGGAGGCGTGCAGGGTGGAGAAGACGTGCAGGACGGGTCGGGAGACCGACCGCAGCCCCGTGGTCACGTTGATCAGCACCGGGAAGAACGTGATGATCGCGGTCACGATGACCTTGGGGGTCATGCCGAAGCCGAACGCCACCACCAGGGCGGGGGCGATCGCGATGACCGGGGTCACGTTCAGGACGACGGCGAGCGGCATGACCGCGCGCCGCAGCAGCGGGATCTCCGACATCAGCAGGGCCAGGACGAACGCGGTGCCCGCGCCGAAGGCCACGCCCGACAGGGCGATGCTGAGGGTGGCCCAGGCGTTGTTCACGAACAGCAGCGGGTCCTCGACCAGGATCCCCCCGACCTCCGCCAGCGGAGGCAGGAGGTAGGGCTGGTCCTCGGCGGTCGCCGACCAGGCGAAGCCGACGATCACCACCGCCACGGCGGTGGGCAGCCACACGCTGAGCCTGGGGCCGAACCGGCGCCGACGCGCGGCACCGCGCTTCGGGGACGCCTCGCCTCCGGGGCGGGGACGGACGGGTGTGCTGGTGGCCATGGTCTCTCCTCCTCTCACAGGGGAACGAGGTCGTCGGGGGCGGCTCCGGCTTCCCACGCGGACTGCAGGGACGCGCGGACCCGGTCCTCCAGGACGTGCATGTGCGGTCCGGTCACCACGGCCCTGTCGCGGGGACGGGGCAGGTCGACGGGCAGCACCTCGTGCACCCGGCCGGGCCGGGCCGACATCACGACGACGCGGTCGGAGAGCGTGACCGCCTCGCGCACCGAGTGGGTGACGAACACGACCGTCGTGGACATGCGCTCCCACAGGTTCAGGAGCTGGAGCTGAAGCGCCTCGCGCGTGAACTCGTCCAGCGCGGAGAAGGGCTCGTCCATCAGGAGCAGGTCGGGCCGCAGGCCGAAGGCGCGGGCGATGGCCACGCGCTGCTGCATGCCGCCGGACAGCTCGTGCGGGTACTTGCGGGCGGAGTCGTCCAGGCCGACCATGCGCAGCAGCTGGTCCGGGTCCTCGCTGCCCCTGCCAGCCCGGCGGTTGACCCGGGAGGGCAGGGAGATGTTGCGCCGCACGTTCAGCCATGGCAGCAGGGCGGGGGTCTGCGGGACCAGGCCCACGGCCTTGGCCTCGCACATGCGCTTGGGCGTGGAGCCGAAGACGGTGACGTCGCCGCTGTCGTGGCCCTCCAGCCCGGCGACCACCCGCAGCAGGGTGGACTTGCCGCAACCGCTGGGGCCGATCAGGCTGACGAACTCGCCGCGGGGGATGTCCAGGTCGATGCGGTCGAGCGCGGGCCGGTGCGGGTCACCGCCCTCGTAGGTCTTGCTGAGTCCGCGTACTTCGATACGGTCGTCGCTCACGCGGCGTCCCGCCTTCGGTACGCGTGTTCGGTGCGCCGGGCCACGGGCCCTCGGCCCGTCTCCGGCCGTGCTGGACGTGCCATACCTTCTCCTCGGGATGTGTGATCGGATGATTGCACGACGTGTCCTGGCGGTGAATGGGTGCTGGAGGGGCAAAAGCGGGCACGCAGGTCACGGGGGTGTGGCGTCATCGACCGAGGAGGGGGCCGGGCAGCACGGAGCCGGAGCGGGGCGCGAAGCGCGGCGGGAGCGCCGCGGAGCGCGTCGTGGGGCCGCCGGGGGGCGTGGCGGTGTGCGGGCCGGAAGTGCTTGCTATGACGACAGTGCTTGTGATGACGACCGCATGGGGAAGGCCCATGGGACACCCTCCAGATGGCTGTCTCCGGGCATGGGTGCCCGAGGACCTTCGATGGAGAGCGGGTGGAAGCAAGCATGGCGACGGCCCGCGGGAATCTTGACGTGTCGAACGTTAGAGATTGCTGATTAACGCGTTATGAAGCGTTGATCACATACTGATATCGAGTGCCCGAATCCTGAGACGGTCGTCAACCAGGGCGACCGCGATCCGGTGTGAGGCGAAGGCCACGGGCAGCCACGCGCCGCGCCCGAAGAGCTTGGCGAGGGGCTCACCCAGCACCACGAGCGGGCGTGCGTCCGGGAAGTGGCGGTCCCGCAGCCAGGCCAGCTTGAAGGCGTCCGCGATGACCTTGTTGCGCTGGGCCGATTTCATCGGCCCGTGCAGGGGCGAGAACTGGACGAGGACGGTCGGCTGACCGCCGTCAGCGCAGTCGACCCCGACCCGGGTCCCGTCCGCGAGGGTGAACTCCCGGGGGGCGAGATCGACCCCCAGGTACGCGGAGAGTGCCCTGGTGAGCTCGGGATTACCCTCCCGGGCCGATCGGATTATGTCCCCCGATGACGGACTTCTCGCTGAATGCCCCATAGCAAGGAAACTTTAGTGCACATGGGCCCCAGCGGCATCGCGCTTGTCTCGGCGCGCCCCAGGCTGGGGAGGGTGTGGACTCTGTGACCTGCGGTTTTGTGGGAAGCTTCCGTGTTGTGCTTCACATCGGTCTTTCCCGGGCCGAACTCGTGACCGAAGTCCCGTTCCGGTAGGTCCTCTCGGTGCGGTCGGCGTCCGCACGCGCTCCCCGGGGAGCGCGGATATGAACGTATCCCCTGGTCGAAGCGGGTATCGGGGAGAAAAAGCCCGGTAATTTCCCGTGAGAACGCCGTTCGGACAACTCCGATTCACCGCGCGGAGGTCCGCACAGTGGACCGATGGCGGCCGTTGTTCACCCGGTGATGATAGGCGCCGCGGAATGGGCGCGGTTTTCACGGCGCGCCGACGATGGATCCGGGGCCGCGGGGAGCCGTCATGTTCACCGGGGCCGTCCCCCGGGCAGACGGGGATGGCAGGCGTCGCACGAGGAACGCGAGGAGGCGGCGGTGGAGATCGTCCGTGCCGAGCACGTGGCTCGGCTGCTGAGTACGGAGGACGGCGACCCGGTGCTGGTCGTCCACGAGGGACGGGCCGACGTCGTGGAGGAGGCCGACCTCGAAGACCCGCGCGTGCGCGGGGCGCTGCGCGTGATCGGCCGCGCGGACCTGCTGGCGGAGCGCGGCGGCGCGCGACCGGGGCCGGAGGAGATCGAGGCCCTCGCGCGGCGGCTGGACACCGCGGTGCGGAGCCTCGGCGGGTGACGGAAGGGGACCGGCGGCTGACCACCGGTCCCCTTCCGTGTTCGCGGGCGGGGCGGACCCCCGCCGTGCTCCTGGGCGGCGGACATCCGCCGTGTCCCGGACGGAGGGCCCCTTGCGGGGGCCTCAGCCGACGGGTGCCCGGGACCGCGCCCTCCGGGGGCGGAGCCCCCTAACCGGCCGCCTTGGGGTCGTAGGTCTCACCGGTCACCGGGTTGGTGGCCAGGCCGGTGACCGGGTCGTAGTCCACGTCCATGCCCAGGTCCGAGTCGTGGTAGAGCCCGGTCTCGGGGTTGCGCGGCAGCCCCACCTCGGGGTCGATCTCCCAGCCGGTGACCGGGTCGACGGTCGGGACGGGCTCCTCGGAGGGCGCTCCGGACGGCTCCGCGGCCGTCTCGGAGGAGGGGTCGGTCTCGGTGCCGGCCTCGGTGTCGGTCACTGGCTCGGGCTCCTCCCCCGGCGTCTCCTGCTCGCTGACGATCTCGCTCTCGGCGGGCTGCGCGTCCGCGCCGCCCTGCGGGTCGAGCGCGCCCCAGCTCACCAGGGCCAGGACGAGGATGCCCAGGCCGACGCGGTAGTAGACGAACGGCATGAAGCTGTGCGTGGAGATGAAGCGCATCAGCCAGGCGATCACCACGAAACCGACGACACCCGCGATGAGCGTGCCCACGATGGTGGCGCCCCACCCGGCGTACTCGTTCTCACCGATGTCGGTGAGCTTGTACAGGCCCGAGCCGAAGACGGCGGGCAGCGCCAGCAGGAAGGCGTACTCGGCCGCGTCCGCGCGTTTGAAGCCGAGCAGCATGCCGCCGGTGACGGTGCCGCCCGACCGGGAGACGCCCGGGACGAGGGCGAGCGCCTGGAACAGCCCGAAGGTCATGCCGCGGGAGATGTTGAGGTCCTCCAGGGCGCGGTGCTTGCGCGAGTACCTGTCCACGATGCCGAGGATCACGCCGAAGATGATGAGGTTCAGCGCGATCAGACGCAGGTCGCGGAAGACGCTGTCGATCTGCTCCTCCAGGAGCAGACCCAGGACCACGATGGGGATGGAGCCCAGGATGACGTACCAGCCCATGCGCGCGTTGATGTCGCTGCGCAGTTCGCGGTTGACCAGCGACCTGGTCCACGTGGACAGGATCGCCCAGATCCGCTGGCGGAAGTAGATCACCACGGCCAGCTCGGTGCCGATCTGGCTGACGGCCGTGAAGGCGGCGCCGGGGTCGGGCCACCCGAAGAGAGCCGACACCACGCGCAGGTGTCCGCTGGAGGAGATCGGGAGGAACTCGGTCAGTCCCTGGACGAGGCCAAGGATGACTGCTTCGAAGAGGGACACGGCAGAGTCTGCTCCAGCTGCTTCGGTCGCCTCCCTCGGCGGGACGCGGCGACGGTGGACAGGGCACGGCGGGGGCGCGCTCGGGGAAAAGGGGGCGCGCTCGGGAAAAAAAGGGGGTGGTCCAGGAAGCTTACTGAGTACTCCGGGTCGGCGTGGCATCGCCGTGGGACGAAGGACGCCGCCGCCCCGCCTCCGTGGCCGGACGGGCGCGCGCACACGGGCGGGGGCGCGGACCGTACCGGTCGACGGCCTCCGGACACACCGGAAAGGGAATCGCGCACGGAGTTCTCCGGTCCGCCGCCGGGCTGGGGGAACAATCCGGTAAACGCGCCTTCGTCGTGAGAAATCACGGGTGGCGGACATGACGAGTTCTTCGGGCGCGGCCGGGGAACATGGTCAAGTCTTTGCCCTTCGGGGCCGATTGCCTTTTGGATCCTGGGCCGATACGTGGGAGACATGTGTCGTCACCTCACACGACCGTAAGGAAAAGGCAATGCCCTACGGATACGCCGCCAGTTCCGGCGGGACGCTCGCCGTGACCGGGCTCGCCACCGGTTACCTCTGGCTGGTCGTCGCCGGGTTCCTCCTGGTGGTCGCCGGAGCGCTGCTCGTCCGTGTTTCCTTCCGCCGGGACCGGGGGCCGCTGGAGCGATGAGTCCTGCCCTCGCCACCGGAAACGACCGGGACCCGTGGGCCGAGGGCTCGCGGGACGATCCACCACTGCCCACCGCGAGGTGCGCCAGACCCGGCGTGACGGCGTTCCTGGGCATGATCGCGCTCTGCGGGTTCGCCGTCTGGGGGCTGCTCCACGTGGTCGGCGTGGCCGGGGGCTCCGAGGCGAGCCTGGCCGTGGTGTGGCTCGCCTCGTTCCTGCTCCTGTGGTGGGCGCCCCTGGCCTGGCTGGAGCGGCCGATCCGGGCCACGCCCGAGGAGCACGAGGCGCTGGACGCGCTGACCGTCACCGTCCAGATCCCCGTCTACAACGAGGACCCGCTGATCCTGCGCTCGTGCCTGCGCTCGGTCCTCGCGCAGAGCCGCCGGGTGGACCGCGTGCGGGTCGTCGACGACGGGTCCGTGGACGAGTCCACCGGGCGGCCCGTGGACTACGACGGGATCCGCGACTGGTTCCTCGCCCGGGCGGCCGAACTGGGGGTCGAGGCCACCTGGGACCGCACCGAGAACCGCGGCAAGCGGTTCGCCCAGATGCACGTCTTGGCCGAGGACGACGCGGACGTCTTCGTCACCCTCGACAGCGACTCGGTGCTCGACCGCCGCGCCGTGCGGGAGGGGCTGGCGCCCTTCGCCCGGCCGGAGGTGCAGTCGGTGGCGGGTCACGTCCTGGTGCTCAACAGGACGGCGGGCCTGCTCACCAGGCTCACGTGCGTGCTCTACCTGCCGTTCACCCGCGGCCTGCGCAGCGCCCAGTCGGTCCTGCGCCGGGTGACGATCAACTCCGGCACGCTGGCCTTCTACCGGGCCGAGACGGTCCGCGCGTGCGCGGGGGCGTACGAGAACGAGCACTTCTGGGGCCGTCCCATGCAGATGAACGACGACTCCATGCTCACGTTCTACGCGCTGCTCCGGGGCGACACGGTGCACCAGCCGTCCGCGATCGTCTTCACCCTCGTCCCGGAGCGGCTGCGCCACTACTTCGGCCAGCAGCTGCGCTGGATGCGAGGGACGACGGTGCGCCACCTGTGGTGGCTGCGGTACATGCCGGTGGGCGGCGTGGTGTTCTGGGGGACGGTGACCGAGTACCTCCACCTGGTCCTGTCCTACGCGCTCCCGCTGCTCATCCTGCTGGACGACGGCCTGCGCCAGCAGTGGGGGACCATCGCCGCCGCCGCGTTCCAGATCGGCCTGGCGATCAACTACATCATGGCCCTGCGGCTGTTCACCGTCCGCAGGAGCGATGAGTCCGGGGGCTACCTGCTCCTGCTGTACCTGCTCTCGCCGCTGGCCGCGCTGTGGCGCCTGGTCGTCCTGCGGCCCCTGTACCTCTACGCGATGCTGACGTGCCGCAGGATCGCCCGCTGGGGGACCAGGGAGGGCGTCGAGGTGGCCCTCCGAGGCCGCCCGGCGTGAGAGCGGGCCCGCGGGGCGCGGGTCCGCCGGACACGTCTACGGCCGTGCGCCAGGGGAGAGTTCCCCGATCAGTTCCTCGACGCGCTCCCTGATCTCGTCGCGGATGGGGCGGACGGCAGCCACGCCCTGTCCGGCGGGGTCGGGCAGGGTCCAGTCGAGGTAGCGCTTGCCGGGGAAGATGGGGCAGGTGTCGCCGCAGCCCATGGTCACGCACACGTCGGAGGCCTCGACGGCCTCGACGGTGAGGATCTTGGGCTGTTGGCCGGTGATGTCGACGCCGACCTCGGCCATGGCCTCGATCACGGCGGGGTTGAGCGCGTTGGCGGGCGCGGACCCGGCGGAGCGGACCTCCACGCGGTCCCCGGCCAGGTGGGACAGCCAGGCGGCGGCCATCTGGGAGCGGCCCGCGTTGTGGACGCACACGAACAGGACGGACGGCTTGGCGGGACTGGACATGGTCATTCGCCTCTGCTTCTTCTCGGTGGTGGACGTGCGCCGCCGGGAACCGGATCCCGCGCGGCCGGAGGAGAGGACCCGAATTCCCTCGGGGCCGCCCGGGCGGCCCGCCGCGGTCGCGTGTGCGTGCGGGGAAGGAAAAGGCGTCGGGCCCGGATGTCAACCGATTCCCCGGGAGGGGGAGGGAGGCCGACGACTTATCAGCAACAACTGATGGGATACTATCAGTGGATGCTGATATCAGTCGATACTGACCTCATGAGGGCTCTGGGAGACCCGCTCCGGCTGCGGATCGTGACCCTGCTCGCCCAGGAGACCCTGTGTACGACGCACCTGGTCGAGGAGACCGGGGCGCGCCAGACCAACCTGTCCAACCACCTGCGGATCCTGCGCGAGGCGGGGGTGGTGGAGACCGAGCCCTGCGGCCGGTTCACCTACTACCGGCTGTGCCCGGACCGGATCGAGGACCTCTCCGAGACCCTGGCCGGGCTCGCCGCCACCGCCCGCTCCAGCGGTGCCGCCGCGAACAGGAGGCCCTGCTGATGTCCGCCGCCGACAGGGCCGCCGGAACCACCGACCCCCCGGTCGCGGGTCGGCTGTCCACACTCGACCGGTTCCTCGCGGTGTGGATCCTGCTCGCCATGGCCGTGGGCCTGGGCCTGGGGCGCCTGGTCCCCGGACTGGACGCCTTCCTGGCCGCCATGGAGGTCGGCGGGATCTCCCTGCCCATCGCGCTCGGCCTGCTGGTCATGATGTACCCGGTGCTGGCCAAGGTCCGCTACGACCGCCTGGACACCGTCACCCGCGACACCCGGCTGCTGGTCTCCTCGGTCGTGGTGAACTGGGTCGTCGGCCCCGCGGTGATGTTCGCGCTGGCCTGGATCTTCCTGGCCGACCTGCCCGAGTACCGCACCGGCCTGATCATCGTCGGCCTGGCGCGCTGCATCGCGATGGTCATCATCTGGAACGACCTGGCCTGCGGCGACCGCGAGGCCGCCGCCGTGCTGGTCGCGCTGAACTCGGTCTTCCAGGTGCTGGTCTTCGGCCTGCTGGGCTGGTTCTACCTGGACCTGCTGCCCGGGTGGCTGGGTCTGGACACCGGTGGACTGGACGCCTCCCCCTGGCTCATCGCGCTCAACGTGGTGATCTTCCTCGGCGTCCCGCTGGCGGCGGGGTTCCTCACCCGCCGGATCGGCGAGCGGCGGATGGGCCGCGAGCGCTACGAGTCGAACTTCCTGCCCCGGATCGGCCCGTGGGCGCTCTACGGCCTGCTGTTCACCATCGTGCTGCTCTTCGCCCTCCAGGGGGACCGGATCACCAGCCAGCCGCTGGACGTGGTGCGCATCGCGGTGCCGCTGCTGGCCTACTTCGTCATCATGTGGTTCGGCACCTTCGCCTTCGGCAAGGCGATCGGGATGGACTACGGCCGCACCACCACGCTGGCCTTCACGGCGGCGGGCAACAACTTCGAACTGGCCATCGCGGTGGCCATCGCCACGTTCGGGGTGGCCTCGGGCCAGGCCCTGGCCGGGGTGGTGGGTCCGCTGATCGAGGTGCCGGTGCTGGTGGGGCTGGTGTACGTGTCCTTGGCCTGGCGCAGGCGGTTCGCGCCGGCGCGGCGGTAGGGGTCGCCGGAGCGCGCGGGCCCGCCCCTGACCGCGGACCCGCACGGACTCCGGCGCTCCGGCCCCGGATCCGTCCGGTCGGGGACGGACCCGGGGCCGGTCACCGCGACCGGCCGAGCAACCGCCGCACGACGTGACGGGCGTCCCGTCCCGGCCGACTCCGCGCAGGGCGGCCGAGGAGAAGCGGGGGTGGGTACAGGGGCAGGCTGTCGTAGTAGTGCGGCCACGAGCCACCCGGCCGGTCGGCCGCCTCCAAGGCGAGGGGGCGCAGACCGCGCCGGTTGGCGGCCCAGGCGGTGGCCAGGCCCGCCTGGTCGGTGCCGATGACGGCGAGGGGAACGTCTTCCATGACGAGGGTTCCCTGGTTCGTGTGAGGACGCACCCATCACAGGGGGAGGTTCAGGAAGGGGTGGGAACCCGCTCGGCGCGGGTGGCCAGGGCGGTCAGCGCGCCGAGTGCCGCCAGGGCTCCCAGCGCCGCGAACGCCGCCGGATAGCCGCCCAGTGGACCGGCCAGGGCGGCGCCCGCCCAGGGCGCGACCGCGATGGCCAGCATGAGCGGGGTGTGCATGAGGCCGTTGAGGGCGGCGTAGTGCTCCGTTCCCCACCTATCGGACACCGCGGTGGCCTGGAGGAGGGTGAGGATGCCGCGTGCCATACCCGCCAGCACCGCGATGGCCAGGACCAGCCCCAAGGGTCCCGGTGCCAGTGCCAGGAGAAGGGTGGTCACCGCGCAGGCACCCAGCACGGCCACGGCGCGCGCCACCGGGCCGGCCCACCGTTCCAGGGGCGCGTAGACCAGGCGGCCGAGCACCTGTCCCACACCGCCCACACCCAGCGCCCAGGCCGCTTCCGTCGTGCCGAAGCCCTGTTCCTCCAGCAGGGGAACGATGTTGACCACGACCGCGTAGACGGTGAAGGACCCCAGGGCCAGAGCCGTCGTCAAAGCCCAGAACGCCCGACCGCGCACGACGGCACGCGCGCTCTGCCCCCGGTCGCCCCGGTGTCCGACACCTCCTGAGCTCCAGCCTCGTGGCAGGGCGAAGGCGTGCAGGGGCACCACCACGACCAGGAGCACGGCCGCGAGCACCAGGTAGGCACCACGCCACCCCCAGGCTCCTTCCAGGAACGCGGTCAGGGGAGCGAAGACGGTGCTGGCCAGCCCGGCGGCCAGGGTCAACGCGGTCAGGGCGCGCACCCGGCCCTCGGTGAACCAGTGCGTCAGGGCGGCGAAGGCCGGAGGGTAGAACAGTCCGGCCATCGCGGCTCCGGCCACCAGCCAGCCGGCGGCGAAGATCCACGGGTTCGGGGCCAGGGCGATGGCGGCCACGGCGGGAGCCGCGAGCAGGGCCGCCGCCGTCATCGCCGGGCGCGGGCCCCGGGCCTGGAGCCAGCGCCCCGCCGGGATACCCACCAGTCCCGCGATGACCTGAGAGGCGGAGAACAGCGCGGTCACCGTGGTCAGGGACCATCCGGTGTCGGCGGTGATGGACGGAGCCAGGACGGGGAAGGCGTAGAACAGCACCCCGTAGCTGGTGGTGACGGTGACGCACAGGGCCACCAGGCCCCGGCGAGCCCCGGCCACTTGCGCGGCCGGGGCACCGCTGAGGACACGATCGGTCGATGACGTCACTGCTGCCGGGCCGAAGCGGTCAGCTCGGCCTCCTGGGCGCTGGCCCCTCCGCGGCAACCACCATCCACCTGGGCGGGTTCCTCAGCGCAGGGCGCCTGCCGCTCGAGGGAGAGCAGGGGAGCCGAGGAGACCGCCAGGTCACCACAGCAGCCGCCCTCCTGCTTCGCGGGCTCCTGCGCGGTCTCGGGTACGGGTCCACAACCGCCGCTCCCGGCCGCCGCGTCCGGCGCCTCGGACAGGCCTCCGCCGCTACACACCCCCGTCTCGGGCAGGACCAGCTCCACCCGTGCCGCGCTCTCGTGGTCCCCGGCCAGGTGTGCGGCGATGCTGCGCACCTGCTCGTAGCCGGTCAGGGCCAGGAAGGTCGGGGCGCGCCCGTAGGACTTCATCCCGGCCAGGAAGAACCCCTCCTCCGGGTGGGAGAGCTCGGCGGCGCCGTGGGGGTAGACGGTGCCGCAGGAGTGCTGGTTGGGGTCAATGAGCGGGGCGAGTTCCACCGGCGCCTGGAGGGCGGGGTCCAGGCCGAGACGGACCTCGGACAGGAAGGACAGGTCGGGGCGGAACCCGGTGAGGGCGACCACCTCGTCCACGGGCTCCAGCGCCCGGCCGTCCTCGTCGACCAGCACGAGACGCCCGTCCCGCTCCGTGCGGACCTCGGCGGTACGGAATCCGGTGACCACCTCGACGTGCCCGGCCTCGACCGCCGCCCGCGCCCGCTGTCCCAGGGCGCCGCGTGCGGCCAGCTGGTCGGCCGCGCCGCCGCCGAAGGCGTCACCGATCTCCTCGCGGCGCAGTACCCACACCGCCTTCGTTCCCGGGTGTTCCCCGGCCAGCGCGGCCAGGTCGGCCAGGGCGGTCAGCGCCGAGTGCCCGCGCCCGACCACGGCCGTGGTGCGGCCCGCGTGGCGCGCGCGGACGACGGGGTCGGCCAGGTCGGGGACACGGTGGGTCAGGTGTGCGGCCGCGGCGGTTTCGCCCAGCGCGGGCAGGCCGTCGCCGCCCATCGGGTTGGGTGAGGCCCAGGTGCCCGAGGCGTCCACGACCGCGCGGGCCAGGACCCGCTCCTCGCCCCGGTCGGTGCGCAGGCGCACGGTGAAGGGCTGCTTCTCGCGGTCGGTGTCCACGACCCGGTCCCGGCCCAGGCGGCTCACGCCGGTCACCTCGGCGCCGAAGCGGACCCGCTCTCCCAGGGCCTCGGCCAGGGGAGCGAGGTAGGCCTCGGCCCACTCGCGGCCGGTCGGGTAGCCCGCGTCGTCCGGGCGCTGCCAGCCGGTGGTGGTGAGCAGCCTCTCCGCCGCCGGGGCGACCAGGTCGCGCCACATCGAGAACAGGCGCACGTGCCCCCACTCAGCCACCGCCGCCCCGGCGGAGTCCCCCTTCTCCAGGACCAGGACCGGAAGGTCGCGTGCGACCAGCTCCGCGGCTGCCGCCAGTCCTGCGGGTCCGGCTCCGATCACCACGACGGGACGCTCATCGCCCATGACACACCTCTTTCATCGACTGGTGTCTATGGAACGGGACTCTATCGATACCCACCGATGGACGCAACCATAGATGATGGTCGATAATGTGAGGCATGACCGTGACGCAGCCCGAGCACACCGCACCCGCACTGCCCCAGTCCGACGCCGAGACCTACGCCGCCTGGTTCGCCTGCCTGGCCGAACCCATGCGCGTCCAGCTCCTGCACGCCATCGCCACCACCCCCGGCTCGGTCAGCGTGGGACAGCTCGCCGAGATGGTGGAGGTCCGCCAGCCCACGGTCTCCCACCACCTGCGCAAGCTCGCCGACGTCGGGTTCGTGACCCTCACCAAGGTGGGCACCTCCACCCGGGTGGCGGTCAACCCGGCCTGCTGCACGGGCCTGCCGCACGCCGCCGACGCCGTCATGGGGATGCTCAACGCGCGGCCGTGCTGCCCCACCGACCTGCCCGCCGACGTCACCACCCGCGCCATGACCGATGCCGACCTGCCCGAGGTGCACCGCATCTACGCCCAGGGCATCGCCACCGGCCACGCCACCTTCGAGACCGAGGCGCCCGCCGTCGAGGACCTGGAGAACAAGTGGGTCTCGGGGCACCGTTGGGTCGCCGAACTCGACGGGGCCGTGGTGGGCTGGGCCGCCGCCTCACCCGTCTCCGTCCGCGAGGTCTATGCCGGGGTGGCCGAGACCTCGGTCTACGTCGCCGAGGGCGCGCGCGGCCGGGGCGTGGGAAAGGCGCTGCTGTACCGGCAGGTCACCGAGGCCGACACTGCCGGACTGTGGACCCTGCAGACCTCGATCTTCCCCGAGAACCGCGCCAGCCTGGCCCTGCACCACCAGGCGGGCTACCGCACCGTGGGCGTGCGCGAGCGCGTCGCCCGCCACCACGGGGTCTGGCGCGACACCGTTCTGCTGGAGCGGCGGCGTCCCGAGGAGGGCGTCGAGCCCGGCGAGGTCCCCTGCGCCGACGGTTCGGGCTGCTCACCCGCCTGACCCCGGGGCCCGGACGCCGACCGCGGCATGCGGAGCCCGACCTGCTCGCCCGCCTGGCCCCGGCAGCGCACCCCACCCCGCTGGTCGGACTCGCCCTCGTCCACAACGAATACCGGGTTGCTCGTGGTTTCCAGAAAAGCTTTTCCGGCCTGGTTCGGGAACAGCGGAATGTCCCTCGGCCAGTGGGCGGCGTGCGGAGCGACCGGTCTGCTCATCGCGAGCAGCCTCACCGCCTACGCGGGCTACCGCGACGCCCTGGGCATCGAGACCGAGCAGGTCGACACCGACGCCTGGGGTGAGCGCCCCGACCAGGTGGAGGGGGTCCACAACATCCTGTTGCTCGGCGGGGACAACGAGTCCCAGGGCAGACGTCCCGACGTCCTGGTCGTCGTCAACGTCAACGTGGACAGGGGTGCCGTGACCATGGTCAACCTGCCGCGTGACCTGATCGTGGACATCCCCCCGTGTGAGCCGGTGGACGGGTCCTCCGGATGGCCCGGCGGTCCGCAGCAGCTCAACCACGCCGCGTCCTACGGCGGTCTGGACTGTCTGGGCAACACCGTGGAGAAGACCACGGACATCCGCCTGGACCACATGGTGATGGTGGACTTCGCCGGGTTCGAGACCATCGTGGACACCCTCGGCGGCGTCGAACTGTGCATTCCCGAGCCGATCGACGACCCCAAGGCCCACCTGGAACTGGACGCGGGAGTGCAGACCCTCGGCGGCCGGGAGGCGCTCGGACTGGCCCGCTCCCGCGACAGCACCGAGTTCAAGGACGACATGGGGCGCATCCAGAGCCAGCAGCGGTTGATCGGCGCCATCCTGCGCGAGGTCACCAGTGGTGAGACCCTGTCCAGCCCCACCACCCTCTACGACTTCCTGGGCTCGGTCACCGACAGCATGGTGACCGACGACGGGTTCACGGTGGACAAGATGGCGGAGCTGGCCATCGCCATGCGCGAGGTCGACCTGAGCCGGGTCACCATGGTCATGGTGCCGGTCGTGAACTCCCTGACCCACGAGTACAAGGTGGAACCCGAGGAACCCCAAGCCGGTGAGCTCTTCGCCGCGGTGGCCGCCGGTGAGGTGCTGCCCGGGGAGGAGGGCGACGACGGCGCAGAGGAGCCCGCGGAGGAGGACAGGCCCGCCGACCCGGAGGAGCCCGCCGTGGAGCCCGCGGACGTGTCCGTGCGGGTGGTCAACGGCACGGGCGTGACCGGTCTGGCGGGCCAGGTCGGGTCGCTCCTCGGAGAACGCGGATTCGACGTCACCGGCGTCGGCGACCCCGCCGAGGGCGTTCCCGCCGTCACCACGGTCTACCACGGCCCCGACCAGCGGGCGCATGCCGAGGAGTTGGCCTCGGTACTCGCCAATGCCCGGCTGGAGGAGGCCGCTGGCCTCGGTGGGGAACTGGAGCTGGTGATGGTGCCGCAGGACTGGGACGGGTTCGCCGACTCCGGTTCCGGTTCCCACTCCGGTGAGGACGGGGACGCGGGAGCGCTGGCCGGACTGGACACCGCGTCCGCGGCCGAGGACGGAGCCGTGTGCTGAGGGGTGCTCTCACCGTCGGGTGAGGTGCTCCTCGTCGGCAAAAGCTCTGGCAGCGACTCGGGGCAAGGAGCCACAACTCACTTTGCTCCAGCAAACAGAGGTCTACTGAGACAGCCCCCGCCCGAACTCGGCGCCGGTCCCGTCCAACCCCAGTGTGGCGCCGCCGAAGGTCAGCGAGCCCTGTCCGGTGAGGCCGTCGGCGGTGGCGTAGAGCAGGGTGATGGCACCGTTGCCGGTGTTCTCCCCCGGCACTCCGGCCACCAGGTCCCGGTACCCGTCACCGTTCACGTCGATCAACGTCACCTCCGCACCCATCTCATCCCCGGCCTCGGACACCCCCGCCACGTCCGGGGAGTCCTGGGTGAGGGACTGCTCGCGCCCGTCCAGCCAGTTCGGGCCGCCGTAGAGCACGTCCACCCCGCCCGCGTCAGCCCCGCCGCCGGAGGCCTGCACGGTGGTGTCTCCCAGCACGATGTCGGCGTAGCCGTCGTTGTCGATGTCGCCCACAGCGACCGCGTCAGAGCCCAGCTCTTCGTCCAGTTCGGTGCCCTGCGTGGCCAGGCCTTCAGCCGAGCCCGCCAGGATCCGGGTGGTATGACCGTTGCCGGGTGCAGCTACCACGTCGGCGTAGCCGTCCGCGTTGACGTCTCCGGCTGCGATCACTGCGGTGGAATCGTCCAGGGTGAGGGGCTCGTTGAGCGGTCGGGGGGTCAGGCCGTCGGCCGAACCGGAGAACACCGACACATCTCCCGCTTCGTCCTCGCCCTGGCGGGAGCTGGAGACCACCAGGTCCAGGTGGCCGTCGCCGTCAATGTCAGCGGTCTCCACCGCTTGGACGGTGTCCCCGGGGCTGGGGGTGGCCAAGAACGCGCTTACCGAGGGGTCATCGGCCTCGCTCAGGTCGGCGCGGCCCGACAGGACCACGACGTGGTCCTGGGCGCTGATGGCCACGTCGACGTAGCCGTCGCCGTCGAGGTCACCGACCGCCAGGGCATGGCCGAAGCCGGTGTCACCCCGCTCCTGGCGGGGCGAGTGCAGACCGATCGCGGTCTCGGATACCCCGTTAGTGGAGCCGAAGACGATCTGGACCAGACCGGCGTCGGTGTGTTCCTCGACGTCCTCGTCCGGGGCGGCGACGATCAGGTCGGCGTAGCCGTCGCCGTCCACGTCGGCCGAGCGCAGCACCTCGCCGAACCGGTCGCCTGTCTCCGGTGAGCCGGGAACTCCGTCCGAGTCCTGGTCGACCCGCGAGCCCGCGCCGGTGTCCACACCGCCCGACCCGCCGGGAACCACCGCGACGTAGCCGCCACGTACACCGTTGCCGCCCACTCCTTCGGGAGCGCCGACGAGCAGGTCCGCGTAACCGTCCCCGTCCACATCGTTGGGAAGAGCGGTTCCGGCATGCGCGACGCTGACGGCCAGGGGGAGGACCAGTGCGGTACAAGCGGCCACGGTGGAGGCCGCAGCAGCAGAAGGAAGAACTTTCCTCATTGTATTCCTTAATGCAGACACGAGAACTCGGATACGGACAATCCCAATACGCTAAAAATTAGATCACATTCCAAAGCCATTGCCCGACCATGGAGGTTAATTCAATGCCCACCAGAAAGACAGAGAAAACCAAATGACGCCAAAATCGCACAATCACTTCCCCTGGCGCCTCCAAAGATATATCCAGGTTTGCGCCAGAGTGGAGGCAAGATTTTTTATCTACTTGGCACTTCGTTTCCTTGGCCACGGTTGCGCACACGCGCCCAGAGAATGACTTTTGGAAGTATCCAAATAACAGAGAAGACGGCAGCCATTACGGTGAACCCGATCGCCGGGTTCTCCTGGCCGGACAGCCCAGTCCACACAGCCACCGCAAGCATCATCAACGGAACCAAGATCAGACCGATGATGAGAGTTCGCTAGTCGTGACTGGTGGGATTTCCCGGAAACTCCTTGTACCCCATTGGAAGGAGAAACCTGGCCCTGGCCAATCGTTCGATGAAATCAGGTGATGACCGATGGAACACGCGTCCCTCCGTTCGCGCCTCTGGCTTAGCCAGTGCCCATCATCTGGACTTTCTCACGAATACGAGGCATGCGACCCCTTGCGCGTCCGCCCAGAATTCGCCTTGCCGATCCTGAAAGCAGAAGCCCTCCAAGTCCCAGCTATCATCTCCGCCTTCTTTTCATTTTGAAAAGTAGATACCATTTTGGGGCAGACATCAAGAGAACACAGAATGCAATAAGGACGACACTCAGAACTCCGCCTGCGATGCTGTCTCTCCAGTAGACAGACATCAGCCCAAGCGCCGCGAGCGGGGGTACAGCCATCAAGGGGATGACAGCCATGGTTCGCACGTCTTTGATGGAGGAGTTCTCGGTCAGGCGCTCGCCAGTAGCTTTCGGTGTGAGAAACGGGCTGGTAGCGAGCGCCGTCATCATACGACCGAACCTTGATCGCTCTTGTTGCATGTACGCATCCATTTCATGTCCGTAGCGGGGAGGCTGGTTTTCGAGTGAGTCTTCTACCAGCCTCCCCGCTCCAGAGGCACCTATGCCGTAAGAAGGTTGAAAGCCAGCCCGCCCCACATACCAGGACCAGGCGGGAGCGGCCCGGTAAGGGCGCCACCTGCGGCTCCCCAGGCAGCGGACTGCGCGACTTGGCTGCCTGACCCTCCTGCTAGACCAGCACCTGCGGCTCCTCCTGCGGCGCCAACAACAGCACCGGCTGCCATCATCGCTCCGGCGCACGCGATGGTTATGCCACAGGAGACCGCGACGGCGGCGAAGCCGAGCCCGGCAAGCGCCGCGCCAAGGTTGCCCGCCTCGGAGGCCGACATCAGTCCGAGAGGGTCGGTGTTGTTGATCGGGTCGCCCATGCCGTAGGCGTAGTTGTTCATCTCCTGCCGGGACGGATCCGGCTGGGTGAAGTTGAGCGTGTTCGTGTCATAGAACCGGTATCCCAGATGCACCGTGCCGTCCTGGAACTGGTACGCGCCGGTGAACCCGAAGGGGTTCAGCGACGCCGCCCGGCTCTGGTCGGAGGCGTCCACGGACCGCTCACCGAAGGGCGTGTAGTCATAGACCACGTCCGGGCTCTCGGCTTCGGATCCTTCGGCGGTGATCGCGAGCACCGTGTTCTGGTGGTCGGTGGTGAAGTGGAACCGCTCGTTGCCGTCCCAGGCCACCATGGAGATCAGCTCGCCGTTGGCGTCGCGCACGAAACTGGTGCGCTCGCCCTCAGCGGCGACGTTGGTGACACCCAGGGCGGTGTTGGACAGCTGACGGTCGATCCGCTCGCCCCCGTGCACGTCGGTGATCCCGCGCATCTGGGTCTGGTTGGTGGTGTCGTAGCTGATGCTGGTGGCCAGGTCCGCGTCCTCGTCCGCGGTCAGGAACTGGTTGGTGAGGCTGTACTCCAGCACCCGGCCGCCCCGGGAGGTCATGTTCCCGGCCTCGTCATGGCCCACGTCCACACCGCGGGCATCGGTGACCTGGTCGGCGTCGTTGTAGGCCAACTCCTCCCCATCGGCGCTGGTGAGGTTCCCGGCGTCGTCGTAGGTGTAGTCGATCTCGCCGTTGCTGGTCAGGCGGTCCAGCCCGTCGTAGGTGAAGGTCTCGGTGTCGCCGTCGATGGTGCGGGACTGCAACTGGTCGCTGTCCTCGCCCTCGCTGGTGGTCCAGGAGTAGGAGGCCTCCAGCAACGTCTGCTCGGCCGCGCCGGTGGTGGTGATGGACGTCAGGCGCCCGGAGTCGTCGTAGGTGCGGTCCTCGCTGGCCCTGTCGGGGTGGGTGATGTTGGTGCGCTGGTTGTTCTCGTCGTGGTTGAAGGTGGTCTCGGCGCCGGTGTGGTCGGTCAGTGAGGTCAGCCGGAACGCGGCGTCGTATTCGTAGGTGGTGGTCTTGTCGTGTTCGGTGAACGCGGTCAGGTTGCCGACCGTGTCGTAGGCGTAGGTGGTGGTCTCGCTTCCGCCTGAGTCGGTGCGCACGCTTTCGAGCAGGTCGCCGCGGTCGTTGTAGGTGAACTCCACGCTGGCCTGGTCGGTGTGGGTCGCCGTTTGGCGGCCGTTGCCGTCGTATTCGAGGGCCTGCAACACCTGCCCGTCATGGGAGACGGACACGACCCGGTCCAGGCGGTCGTAGCCGTAGGTCAGCCTCACCCCGTTGCCGTCGGTGACCGAGGTGGTCCGCGACAGCGCGTCGTAGGTGTAGGACGTCTGGCCCATGGGGCCCGGCTCGGACATGCCGGTCATGTTGCCGACGTCGTCATAGGAGTAGGTGGTGCGGTTGCCGCGCGCGTCGGTGGCCGAGGAGACGGTGCCGTTGTGGTGGTAGTTCATCGCGGCGACCGTGATGTCCTCGGCCTCGGAGCGGGCCCGCACCATGTTCCCGGCCTCGTCGTAGGTGAAGGAGAGCTCGTTGCCGTCCGGGCCGGTGAAGGAGGTGGGTTTGGCCGGGTTGACGGCGTCGCCGTAGCCGACCGAGGTCTGGGCGCCGGTGGGCAGTTCGGTGCCGATGAGGTTGTTGGCGTCGTCGTAGTCGTAGGTGACCGAGGCCTGGAGGGCGTCGGTGGTGGTGGCGATGTCGGAGTTGGCCGTCCATTCCTGGGAGCGGGTGTTGTCGACCTGGTCAGTCGCCGAGGTCTGGCGGCCCTGGTCGTCGAACTCCAGGGTGGACTCGCCACCACCCGGGTCGGTGACGGTGGTCTGGCCCTCTTCGTGGTCGTAGGACCAGGTTGCGCCGTCTTCCTCGGTGGGTTCGGTGAAGGAGGTGACCCGTCCCTGGGCGTCGTAGGACAGCTCCCAGGTGGCACCCTCGGCGTCGGTGATGGAGGTGAGGTAGCCGCCGGTGTAGCCGAAGGCGATCTCGTTGCCGGCCCGGTCGGTCAGGCTGCTGGGATGTCGGGTGGAGTCGTTGGCGTAGGTGTAGGCCACCGCGGTTTCACCGGTGGGGTCGGTGATCTGGGTGGGCCGGTGCTCGTCCCAGGACAGGGAGGTGGTGCGGCCCTGGGAGTCGTTCACGGCGGCCAGGTCACCATTGGTGGTGTAGCGGAAGTCGTTGGTGTTGCCGTTGCGGTCGGCGTGGGTGATGGCCCACCCGTTGGCGTCGAAGTGCCAGACCTCGTCGGCGAATTCACCGCGGGTGTAGGTCAGTGCGTAGTGGCCATTGGACAACTCGGTCAAGGTGGCGTTCAGCCCGGCTGGGGAGTCGAACTCACCGTCCTCGTTCTCCATGAACTCATCGCACGATCCGGTAGGGCCGTGGAAGGCCACCCGGTCGGACTCGAACTTCAACCCGATGTCGCGCCCGTAGGAGAGCTTCCACTGGGTGTTGAGGTCGCGGGAGTTGTAGACGCTGTTGAGACCCATGTGCACACCGGTGCCGCGGATGGTCATGTCGCGGTGGCGGATGACGGCGTTGCCGCTGTCCAGGTTGATGTCCACGTCCAACCGGTCGCTGATCTGGTGGCGCTCCATCGGATACCACGAGGCCAGGCCCAGGTTCTCCTCGCCCGAGGAGCAGGACCAGTCCGGGCTGCGCTGGTTCTCGGCTCCGCCGTCCTCGGTTCCGGGCGGGGTCCAGGGCTCCTCGGGTGGCTCCTGTCCCACCACCTCGGTGGTGGCCTCGCCGGGTTCCCAGATGTCAGGAACGGGGACGGTGCGGTCGGCGGGGGAGTGGGGGTCGGTGTCGGCCAGGGCCGGGGGTGCGGACAGCAGCCCCAGAAGGAGGGTGGAGGCGGCCGTCGCGGCTGCCAGGGGCCAGGGGATGTGCCTTCTCACGAGGGGGATCGCTCCCAGGGTAGGGATGTGCACGGGGAACACCCGGACAGACGGCCCTGGTCTGAGGATCCGTTTCCGGGTGGCTCAGGCACGGTGACGTTACGTTCAGCGACACCAAGAGCGCCATGAGCCCAGCGTGAAGAGTGTGACCCTGGGTGAGAGGGACCTTCGGAAAGTTTGATGGCGGGAGAAATGGAGACTGCCTGCGTTGATGCAGGTGAACGGGAGCATCCGAGGGAAGACCACGTTTCATACGTCAGATGTTGGATCTGTGCCCTGCGGTACCCAGTGGCCGGAACCGGCCTCGACGACAACAGTTGTCTCAAGGCAACAAGACGCTCTACTTCTCGTGCTCTAGCTGAAGCATTCTGAGAATGGTTGCGCCTTCGGGGTGGCCTTAGGGCATCGACGCTGAATCGGCCCCGCTATAATTGTCGATGAAAGGTTAAGAAAATAACTGGCAGAGTAGGCCCCCAGGGGCTCGAACCCTGAACCCACGGATTAAAAGTCCGCGTGCGTGCGGGCGTTACGCCCAGGTATGCGGGGTTTCGTTCCGACCCGTCCGGGCAACGGTGTCCCGGTGCGTGCCACCGGATCCCGCCCCGTGTCACCCTGTCCCGGAACAGCCGAGCAATCCCCGAGCATTTCCTACGAACAGCGAGGCACGGATCAAGTCCGTTGGCGACTCGAAGAGGTCGAGCGAGTACCTGGACCAAGCTCGGTCCAACCCCGATTGCCGGTGTGGTCGGACGGCGGGACAGCCGTGGGGCACGACTTGCTGACCACGTACTTCGGCACGATCTGCCGTGTCGGTGCATGGAGGTGACGCGTGCGAACCCTGGTGAAGGAGAACGGTCGGCTCAGACGGACGAGGAGCACACGCACGTGTAGACCGTATGAATCGGCACAGGACACCACCACGGCCAACGCGGGCCCGACCGTGAGCGCTGGTATTCCGTCGCGGTAGCTTCAGGGCATGGACGGGACCGAGGACGACCGTGGCCGCTGGGTGGTGCACGGTGAGCGCACCCTGTACGACAACCCGTGGGTGAAGCTGGGCAAGGCCGACATCACCACACCCTCAGGCACCAGGTTCGAGCACCACACCGTAACCCTGCCCTCGGCGGCGGTGATCGCGATCCTGGACCAGGCCGAGGAACACGTTCTGATGAGCTACCGGCACCGGTTCGTGCCCGACGTGTGGGGGTGGGAGCTGCCCGGGGGACTCCTGGACCCCGACGAGACGCCGGAGCGGACCGCTGTCCGGGAGGCGTTGGAGGAGACCGGGCACCGGGTGGGTTCGGTGGAGCATGTGGCCACGTTCGAGCCGATGATCGGCACGGTCCGCAGCCCCCATCACGTCTTTGTCGGACGTGACGCCGAACTGGTCGCGGACCCGACCGAGTTCGACGAGGGCGTTTATGAGTGGGTGCCCCTGACCAAGGTCCGCGGCCTGATCGCGGAGGGGCGGGTGCAGAGTTCGGGCACTCTCATCGCCCTACTCCACCTGCTCGCCTCCTGACAGCGCCCCGGGTTCCAGTAGCCGGGCCAGCCGAACACGTTGGCGGATTGAACCGGAACGCTTGGACAACTCGGCGGCGCACCGTGCCTGGCTGCGGGCCTGAGTCAGGTCGCCGTGGGCGGCGTAGGCCATGGCCAGGTCGGTGCGCAGGCCCGCCTCAGCGCGTCCCAGTCCCAGGGACGCGATATCTTCCAACGCCCGGGTGAGGTCCTCGATCGCCTCGGGCTCCCCCAGACGCGCCAGGCAGTGGCCCCGCCAGCGCAGCAGGTGGGTCTGGTCCAGCATGAGGAACGGCAGCGCGGGGTCGTCCGGGTGTGGGGGAAGCAGAGCGAAGGCCCGTTCCAAGGCCCTCTGGGTCTCCACTCCCTGCCCCAGGGAGGCATGCACTTCTCCTTCGGCGGCCCACAGCCACGAGCGCAGCAGCGCGGGCAGGGAACCGTGTCCGTTGGTGTGTACGGCTCTGAGTACGGTGAGTGCTTCCTGTCCCCGGCCGCTGTCCAGGAGCACGTAGATCTGTTCGGCACTCACGTGGGCCAGGACGACTAGGTCTGCGCTCTCGCGAGCCGCTGCCTTGGCGATCTCGTAGTAACGCCAAGAGGTGGCAACCTGTCCCGCGTCGAGGGCCTGCCATCCGGTCAGGGACGCTGCCTCGGCCAAGACCCTGGCCAGGCCGCGCCGCATGGTTCCCGGGATCGAGTGGTGTAAGAGCTCGTCCATCTGCTGGACATGGGCCTGGCTCTGCGCCAGGAGGTAGTGAGCGCCCAGTTTGCGGTCGATCAGGCGCAGGTTCTGCGTCTGCTCCTCGAACAAGCGGATGAGGGCTTGGTCGATGGAGGCGACCTCCAAGCGCTCCTGCACCTGGTCATCGAGAAGTGATGAACTCAGTGCGTCCGAAAGGACGGTGGCATCGCCGGTAACGGACTTCTCCGTGTTCGCGAGCGGTTGTCGGGGTGCCAGCCCGAGGAGGACTCGTGAGGGGCCGGGCATGTCGAGCCCGTCGGCTATCCGCTCGATCAACCGCAGTGAACTGACCGTGCGCCTGCCGCTCAGGATCTCACC
>NZ_CBDRFA010000049.1:0-59311 GCF_965343085.1 Nocardiopsis synnemataformans
CTGGGCACTACCGGTGGGTGGCCGAGCGCACCCTGGCCTGGCTGCACGGCTTCCGACACCTGAGAGTGCGCTGGGAACACCGCGACGACATCCACGACGGCTTCCTCCAACTGGCTGCCTGCATGATCTTGTACAGGCGAGTACGCACCTTGTGTTAGAATCTCTTGCCGGCGTCGGGATGGGAGATGACCGCGAACGTACGCCGACGCGAGGCCTCGCTCACCACCTCGGCCGTCACCTTGTCCGAAACCGGTGCCGTGGTCACTGTCCACTCCTCTTGCCCTCAGGCGGTCGCGTTGTTGCGGGTGCGCTGCTCGCGCAGGCGTCCGGCGAACTCCTCGGCCATCGCCAACTGGTCCCGCAGGGCCTGGCAACGGGCCACGATGGCCGCCTCGAAGGTGTCGAGCCTCTCGCTCAGCGTCGCGCGCTCCTCACCGGAGGCGGTGTCGGAGCTGAGCCGGTCCAGGGCCTTCAGCAGCTCGCGGGTCTCCTCCAGGCTGAAGTCCAGCGGTTTCATCCGCTTGACCAACTGGAGCCGGTCCACGTCCTGCTCGGTGTAGAGCCGAAACCCCCCGCGTGAGCGCGCCGAGGGTTCGACCAGGCTGACCTCGCCGTAGTAGCGGATCGTGCGCAGCGACAAGCCGGTCCGCTCGGCGACCTCACCGATCTGCATGTGGCCCGCTTCAGGCATCGCGGCACTCCTTCTCGTTAAACCTACTCTAACGTTAGATTCGTTTTCGTGGTGTCGGTTGTCGTAGCGCGCCACCGTAGCGCGTCTGGGGACGAGGAGGGCGTCATGCCACGTCAGATGACCTGTCCGGCCTGTGGCGAGGAGGAGGAACTGACCGGTGAGCGCACCGGGGAGGGAATTCGCGTCCGGTGCGGGGAGTGCGGTGCCAGTTGGGCCAGGGACACCCCCTACACGTGTGCGACCTGCGGGGGAGCGGACGTGCACATGAGGCCGCAGGCGCTGACCCAGTACTCCCGGGGCACTCAGCTCTCGATCGTCTCCCTGCACTACATCCCGCTGTGCGGGGCCTGTGACGCGGTCATGCTCGCCCGGGCCAACCAGCAAAAGCCCGTGCCGGGTCAGTACCAGCCCGCCGCGGCGACGCGGGAGAGGGAGACAACCTCATCCTGCCCAGGTGAGGACCCGAGAGGATATTTACTCTCACGTGAGGGTAGAGTCTGAGGTGCCGGTGATGCCGCGCGCCCCGGTTCCGTGGCCCCCGTGCTCCTGGGTCGGGCGGCGCGCGCTCCGGACTTCCCCGAGATGTTGGAGCTTTCCATGGCCTACTACCGAGTCCGCACGAACGACGGATCCACCACGACCCACCAGGCGCTGCGCCTGCGCACCGACGCCTCCGCCCTCTACCTGGAGGACCGCTCCGCCGGGTTGTGGCGGGTCGTCCGGTCCTGGCGGCTGGGCGACGTCGAGACCGTGCAGCGCCGTTTCACCGAGAACGACGGCACGTGGACCTGGCTGACCGAACCGCTGCCGGTGCCCACCGGGGTCCGCGGCTGGAACTGACCGGCGGGCCGGACGCGGAGCCGTCCCCCGCTCTGTCCGCGAGCGACCTCAGGGACAGCGCGGGCACCTCCAGCGCTCGCGCCAGGCGGCCCACCCGATCCGCCCCGGTGCCGCCGCAGCCGACGAGCACGGCCACACCGTGGGCGCGCAGGCGGCGGGCTAGGCGCCGGACGCCTGTCCGTCGGGGTGCGCGCACCTCCAGCACGTGGACGCCCAGCCGGGCCAGGAGCAGGTGCGCCCGCGCGACCCCGCCCCGGCGCGTTTCCCCGGGCTCGTGGACGAGTGCCACGACGAGGGGGGCAGGCGGCAGAACCAGGCGGCGATCACGCACTCCGCGGCACGTCGCCCAGGTGCCTCCACAGCTCGCGCAGGTGGGAGTAGTACCCGGCGGGAAGCTGGTCCAGGGCGGCGATCACCTCCTTGTGCGCGCCGCGTTGGTCCGCGGCCCTGATGACCTGGCCCCGGGTCAGCGGACCGGAGTCGAAGGCTCCCTCCAGGGAGCCGGCGATGTCGACGCGGGTGACCATGACTGCACCTCCAGGAGTGGCGGACGTCCGAGCGGGCCTCGTCGGTCGGGATCGCGGCGGTACCGCCGGGGAAGACGGCCGTGCCGTCGGCGGTACCACCGCGGGGCCGGGGCGGAGGACACGGAGTTGAGGCGGCCGCCGCCGACCACGTAGAACTCTACCCTCTCGTAAGGTTAGAGATGGGCGGTGGGGTGATCGGACGATGGTGTAAAGCTATTCTCACGTAAGGTTAGAGTTGCTCGGCGCCCCCACCACAGACGGAGACGACCCGATGATCTCCTCGCCCCCCGGACCCGACTCCGCGATCCCTCGGACCGGGGACAGTCCTCCCTCCGGCCGGGACGAGGGCTGCCTGTTGGCGGCCGCCTGCGGAGACGCCTTCAGCCATGCACCTTCCGGTCACCTGGAGTCCTCCGCGCCCCTGCGTCCCACCGGCGGTACCTTCCTCATGGCGGCGCTGGCCGCGCACCTGCGCTCCCGGGACAGTGGGGAGACGGCCGCCATCGACCAGGACCGGCTCGTCCAGGAGTTCGCCGAGGTGTGGCAGCACGATCCCGAGCGGGGTTTCGGCGGCGGAGAGATCAGGATCTTCCTCTCCATCGTCAACGACATCCCCTGGCGGAGCGCATCGACCTCGGCCTTCGGTGGAACCGGGTCCTACGGGGCGGGAGCCGCCGCACGGGTCGCCCCGGTCGGTCTCCTGCGCGTCCCCCTGAACAGGCTGGTCCGCCTGGCCCGGGAGAGCGCCTACGTGACCCACGCCCACCCGCTCGCCCTCGACGGCGTCGCGCTCCAGGCGTGCGCGGTGGCCTACGTTCGCCGTGCCGACCCGCAGCGGCCGCTGCCCGCCTTCCACCTGCTGTCGACGATGGCCCGCTATGCCACGGCCCCGGAGTTTCGCGCCCAACTGGCCCGGTTGAGCGCCCTGGGCCGGACCCGCTACACGCCGCGGGACGTGGTCGGTGCGCTGGGCGGAGGTACCAGCGCCGTCGAGGCGGTCCCGGCCGCGCTCGCCGCCTTCCTCCGGTCTCCGGACGACCTGCCCGAGGTGGTGCGCTTCGCCGTGCGCGTCGGCGGCGGTGTCGGAAATGTGGCCGCGATGGCCGCGGCCCTGGCGGGGGCGCGCAGGGGGAGGGGTGCGATCCCCGGTGCCTGGCTGGGGCGTTTGGAGGAGGTTCCGGGGCTGACGGGCCCAATGCGCACCCCGTTTCCCTCAGACGGGAACGGGCGCGTCTAGGAACGGGTCGCACGAGCCTGAACATGGTGGCACGGGCACCGACGGGGGTGGGTCGGCGGCCCCGTACCACCACGGGAGGGGCGCTGAGCGCGAAGGAAGCAGGTCGAACCCTCCGATCCCAACCCTACCCTCACGAGAGAGAAGGATCGAACGCGGTCGTCCTGGGTGACTCCCCGCAGCGAACGACTCTACCCTCCCGTGAGGGTAGGGTTGTTTGTTGTCCTCCTCCACGGCGGCTTCCCGCCGATCCGCCATTCCCACCGCGAGGTCGTCCACGCCATGGCAGAACCCACGCCCACCGCCGACCCCGAGATCCTGGCCGAACGCACCCACCTCGCCAGGGCCCGCGCCGCTCTGGGGCGCATGTACCAGGACATGGTCAACACCCCGACCGTGCAGGACAGCTCCGAGGACGCCGACTACACCTTCACCAACCGCCAGCTCGTCCGCTACCGCGAACGGCGCGCCGAGTCCCTCGTCGACCTGCCCGACGTGCCCCTGTTCTTCGGCCGCCTCGACTACCCCCTCGGCAGCGTCTTCGAGACCGACCCCGCCGACCGGACCGCCCACAACCGCGCGGACGGAGCCGACCGGGTCCACATCGGGCGCCGCCACGTCCACGACGCCGACGGCACCCCGATGGTCCTGGACTGGCGGGCACCGATCTCGGCGGCCTTCTACCGGGCCACGCGCGAGAACCCCCGGGGCGTGCTCCTGCGGCGCCGCTACGGCTTCTCCGAGGACGCCGAGCTCACCGCCTACGAGGACGAACCGCTCACCGGCCCCGGCGGCGCGGACGCGGGAGCGGCCGACAGGATGCTGGCCGCCGAGATCGAGCGCCCCCGGTCAGGGCCCATGCGCGACATCGTCGCCACCATCCAGCCCGAGCAGGACGAACTGGTGCGCGCGCCGCTACGTCCCGCCCTGTGCGTGCAGGGGGCGCCGGGCACCGGGAAGACCGCCGTGGGCCTGCACCGCGTCGCCTACCTGCTCTTCACCGAGCGCGACCGGCTGCGCCAGGACGGCGGGGTGGCCATCATCGGACCCAACCGCTCCTTCCTGTCCTACATCCGCAACGTGCTTCCCGCCCTGGGCGAGGTCGGAGTGCGCCAGACCACCGTCGAGGAACTCCTCGGCAGGGTGCCCGTGCGCCGCACCGAGGAGACCGACGCCGCGCGCGTCAAGGGCGGGGCCCGCATGGCCCAGGTCATCGAACGCGCCCTGTGGGACCAGGTGCGCCCCCTGCAGGAGACCCTGGTCGTCGAGCGCGGCTCACGTCGGTGGCGCCTGCCCCCGGAGGAGGTGGCCGAGGCCCTGGCCGAACTGCGCGGCCGGGGCATCGCCTACGGCGCCGGGCCGAACCTGCTGTCCCAGCGCCTGGCCCACCTGGTCATGCGCCGGATCGAGGGCGCCGGGGAGGCCTGTGACGGCTCGACCCTCAGCCAACTGCGCCGCAACCGCGCGCTCACCGCCGCGGTCCGCGCCATGTGGCCCAAGGCCGACCCCGTGCGCCTGGTCCTGAACCTGCTCACCGACCCCGACCGCCTGTCCCGGGCGGCCGAGGGCCTGCTCACCCCCGAGGAACAGGACCTGGTGCGCCTGCCCGGGCGGCCCCGGGGGGCCGGGAGTGCCCGGTGGTCCGAGGTTGACCTCGCGCTCATCGACGAGGCCGCCGCCCTGATCGAGCGGCCCGCCACCCTGGGCCACATCGTCATCGACGAGGCGCAGGACCTCAGTCCCATGCAGGCCCGCGCGATCGCCCGGCGCTGCAGCCGGGGATCGCTCACCGTGCTCGGCGACATCGCGCAGAGCACCAGCCCGTGGGCGGTCGGCGACTGGTCGGAGCTGCTGGAGCACCTGGGCGAGCCCGACGCCCGACTGGCCGTGCTGGACCGGGGCTTTCGCGCCCCCGCCCAGATCATCGACTACGCCGCCCGCCTGCTGCCCCGGATCGCTCCCGGCCTGGGCGTCCCCACCGGGGTACGCGACGTGCCCGGCGCCCTCCGGATCACCGCCACGGAACCGGACAGCCTGTCCGAGGCCCTCGTCCTGGCCTGCCGCGAGGCACTCAAGGAGGAGGGGTCGATCGGCCTGCTCGCCGCCGACGCCGACGTCCCCGCCCTCCGCGAGCGGCTGTCTGCGGAGGGGCTGCCGAACGCGCTCATCGGGGAGACCGAGGACGCCCTGGACTCCGCCCGGCTGGTGTGCGTACCCGTCACCCTCGCCAAGGGGCTGGAGTTCGACACCGTCGTCGTCGCCGAACCCGCCCGCGTCGTCGCGGCCGAACCACGCGGCCTGCACCGCCTCTACGTTGCCCTGACCCGGGCGGTCAGCCACCTCCACATCGTGCATGCCGAACCCCTGCCCGCGTCCCTGGTCGACTCCCCGTGGTGGGAGAGGGCTTCCGAGTAGGAGACACACCCCTGCACGCCGTGCTGGTTCTGAACACGGTCCCCGTCGTCTCCTCTGCCGGGTGCGCCGATCACATGCTGGGACCCTGACCAGGACATGCCGATGGACGGAGGCCACTTGGGCGTGAAAGCGGGCGGGAACGGGGTTCGTGTCCGAGAGGGAGTCGAACCCCCACAGCGCTGACCAGGCGTTACTAGCGGTGCCTCCGAGCCGAACGCGCGGAGACAACGAAAAACTCCCAGGTCAGTGACCTGGGAGTTCTCTGCTTCGCGTGTCCGAGGCCGGACTCGACAGATACGTACATGCCGCTGACCCTGTCCGCGGACCTGGCGTTGGACGGGCGGTGAGCCGTAATGAATTCCTCCCGCTGGTCCCGCTGGACGACCATCGCCGCCGTGCTGATGCTGGCCGTGATCGCGGCCGTGGTGAGCGGGAGAACCGCTCCGGATAAGCGGCGTAGGCCCGGGCCAGGGTCGCGGCCCGCTGGTCGCGCACCTGGTCGGCGGTGCCGAAGTGCACCGAGGCCGGGGTGTGGTAACCGATCCCTGAGTGCCGGTGGTCGTGGTTGTAGTAGGCAGTGAAGGCGTCCATCCACTCACGGGCGTGCGCCAGCGACTCGAACCGTTCGGGGTAATCCGATGCGTACTTGAGCGTCTTGAACTGCGCCTCCGAATAGGGGTTGTCGTTGGACTGTTTGGGCCGGGTGATGTCCCAGGTGAACACCTGCCCGGGGCCGTCGGCACGCAACTCGGGGATCGTCTTGGGTGGGTGAGTGGCCGTGCGGCGGCGCTCCCCGACCTGGTCGCGGGAGCGCAGGATCCGGTACATCGTCGAGGTCGAGCAGTGGTAGCGGCCCTCGTCCAGCTCGCGGGCCCAGATCTGGGCGGGCGGCAGGTCGGCGTAGGCCTCGCTGTTCATCACCTCGAGCACCGCTGTCCGTTCCTCCTCGCTCAGGGCTGCCGGGTGCGCCGAGCGCGGGGACGGCTCCTTTGGCTGTGGTGGGTTGAGGCGCCGGTGGTGGGCGGCGCGGGAGCGTCCGGTGAGCCGGCACGCCTTCACGACTCCGGTGTGGCCTCGCAGGTCCTGAACGGCCTGGTGCAGGACACCATCGGTCTGCTCGCTTAGTCCGCGCTCTTGGAGAGAGCCTGCAAGAGCGCGGACGCTTTTCCCATCACTTCCAGGGCGTGGTCGCGTTCGGCCACCTCCTTCTCCAGCCGGGCGATGCGGGCGCGCATCTGTTCGGCCTCGGCCTGGGCGGGGTGTTTCTTGGAGCGCTGGGGCGAGGTGCGGCGGTCGGTCAGCTTCTCGAGGGTGCCGGAGTCGCGGGCGGTGCGCCACTCGGCGATGTGGGAGTAGTAGAGGCGCTCGCGGCGCAGCAGGGCGGCGCGTTCTGTGCCGGTGGTGCAGGCGTCGTGCTCGGCGACGATGCGCAGCTTGTACTCGGGTGTGAAGGTGCGGCGTTGGGGTTTGGCCGCGGGGTTGGTGTTCTTGCTGGTCATACGGGTGCTCCTGTTCGCCTCTGCCAGGCTAATCAGATATGCGGGGATGTTTCACCCGAGACTGACAGAGAGGACTCGGTCGGCCTTGACTGTTCTACCCGCCGCATGACGAGGCTCTCCATCAAGCCCCCTGCCCGCCACGTGGAGGACAAGAGCGTCCTTGGTGGGGTGGAGGTGGGGTTGAACGAGGGGCGCCCGTGGGCGCCCCTCGGTGACCGTTCCCGCCCTCTGGTGGCCGGAACTCGCGTCCTGGCCGGGTTTTTCGTGTTGTCGAGCGACCTTCCCCGACTCCCAGCGGCTTGGTGCAGCTTGACTGGGGGTCAAGGGGTCGTGGGTTCAAATCCCGCCGTCCCGACAGAGAAGTAGCGGGTCAGCGAGGGGGCCGCCGCGAGGCGGGCCCCTCGTCGCGTTCCCGTCGGGGTCGGAGTCCGTCGTCGCGCCGGGGCCGAAAGGTCAGGAGAGGGACAGGACCCCGCTCAGGGGCCGGGGAACCGCGGCCGGGTCCAGGGCCTGCACCAGAGCACGCGCGTACCGGCTCTTGCGGCCGCTGAGAGTGCCGATGAAGCGGCGCAGCTGCCGGTCGACGGGGCGCCCGCGCTGGGCGGGCTGGTTCTGGAACGTGCGGAACGCCCGGAGGTCGCCGAGCGACTCCACCACGGCCTCCACGCCGGGGACGCCGAGGGCGCGGACCAGCTCGTCCTCCAGATCGGCTTCGCACACGTGGAAGCCCCGTGCCTCCAGGTCCGAGCCGAGCCCGGCCCGTTCGAGGGCACGCAGGAAGTAGCCCCGCTCCGCGGCGTCGCACAGCCCGGAGAGGCGCAGGCCGAGCCCGCGCGGACCGAGCCGTTCCACGAACCGCCCGATGTTCGTCGCGCCCCTGAGGGGCACCACCACGGTGCGCTCGGCGCCCAGGTCGAGGCCCCGGCGCAGCGCGAGCGTCTCCAGGGCGACGCGGTCACTGTCCCCCTCGACGAGGATCACCGCGCGAGCCCGCTCCAGCCCCTCTGTCTGCTCCATACGGGTCACTCTACGACCGGGCCCGTCCTCGGTCCGCCCGGGGAAGGGCCGCGCCCCGGGCCGGTCCGCCTCCGGATTCCCCCGCAGCCTCCGGGCTGCCCTCCGACGGCGGCGTTTCATGAGAAACAGCCCCAAAAGCACACGATAGGCCCGTCCCGGCGGGGTAGTTGCACAGGCGCCCCCAACCCCCCGGCGCCGAGGGGAAGGCTTCCCGCGACGCCGCTCTCTCCGGTGCCCGCGACCCGGTGCGGGGCCTCGGACACCACCCCGAACAGGGCGACGCCAGTCCCTTGACACACCGGTACTTGTGCAAGATGGTTGCTTACCTTGATGGTTAATGTTTGGTTCCGTGGAAAAATGTGGGTAATGGTCCTCGTGTGCACGGCGCACATGCGTGAACGGAGTAAGAACATGGGCGCACCCCGTCCTGAGGTGGAGATACGGGTACCGATTCGCGACGCCGCGTTCTCTGACGCCCGCGATCCGGTGGTGGCTCGCGCGCGTCACTTCCGATGGTGCGGCCAGGCCTGCCACGGAGGAGCCACCGCGTCGAGAGAGGACCAGCCGACGTGACCGTGCTAGCACAGGACTCCTTGCGGCTGGACGCCAACGCCGTCGACTACACCCTGCTCGCGGTGTACTTCCTGTTCGTACTGGGCATCGGCTTCATCGCCCGGCGTTCGGTCTCCAACAGCCTCGACTTCTTCCTGTCGGGGCGTTCCCTGCCCGCGTGGGTGACGGGTCTGGCCTTCATCGCGGCCAACCTCGGTGCCATCGAGATCATCGGCATGTCGGCCAACGGGGCCAACTACGGCATGCCGACCATGCACTACTTCTGGATCGGCGCCGTCCCGGCGATGCTGTTCCTGGGCCTGGTCATGATGCCGTTCTACTACGGCTCCAAGGTCCGCAGCGTCCCCGAGTTCATGCTCCGCCGCTTCGGCACCGCCGCCCACCTGCTCAACGGGATCAGCTTCGCGGTCGCCCAGATCCTGATCGCCGGAGTCAACCTCTTCCTGTTGGCGACCATCGTCGACGCGCTGCTGGGCTGGCCCCTGTGGCTGTCGCTCCTGGTCGCCGCCGCGATCGTCCTCAGCTACACCGCGCTGGGCGGGCTCTCCGCGGCGATCTACAACGAGGTGCTCCAGTTCTTCGTCATCGTCGCGGCGCTGCTGCCGCTGACCCTGGCGGGGCTGAACCGGGTCGGCGGCTGGTCGGGCCTGGTGGACGAGGTCACCGCCTCACCGCAGGGCGCCGAACAGCTCTCCGCCTGGCCGGGCAACGCGCTGACCGGTTTCGGCGACAGCTTCCTGAGCATCCTCGGCATCGTCTTCGGCCTCGGCTTCGTCCTCGCGTTCGGCTACTGGACGACGAACTTCGTCGAGGTGCAGCGCGCCATGGCCTCCAAGAGCATGTCGGCCGCGATGCGCACCCCCATCATCGGCGCCTTCCCCAAGCTGTTCATCCCGTTCATCGTCATCATCCCCGGCATGATCGCGGGCGTGAGCGTCTCGGAGATGGTCCAGCTCAAGGCCGGTGAGAACCCCGGCGTCGACTACAACGACGCGATCCTGCTGCTGATGCGCGACGTGCTCCCCAACGGGCTGCTGGGCGTGGCCCTGGCCGGTCTGCTCGCGTCGTTCATGGCCGGTATGGCCGCCAACCTGAGCTCCTTCAACACCGTGTTCACCTACGACATCTGGCAGTCCTACGTCGTCAAGAACCGGCCCGACTCCTACTACCTGAACATGGGCAGGTGGGTCACGGTCGGCGCCACCGTCGGCGCCGTGGGCACGGCGTTCATCGCCTCGGGCTACTCCAACCTGATGGACTACCTGCAACAGCTGTTCTCGTTCTTCAACGCGCCGCTGTTCGCCACGTTCATCCTCGGTATGTACTGGAAGCGGATGACGCCCCACGCCGGTTGGAGCGGCCTGGCGGCGGGAACCCTCGCGGCCGTGGGCGTGTTCCTGCTCGCCGAGACCGGCGTGCTGGCCCTGTCCTCGCAGGGTGCGAGCTTCGTCGGCGCGGGCGCGGCCTTCGTGGTCGACATCCTCGTCAGTGTCGTCGTCACCATGTTCACCCGGCCCAAGCCCGACTCCGAGCTGGTGGGCCTGGTGCACTCGCTGACCCCGCGCGAGTCGCGCAGGGCCTCCACCACCGGTGAGGACTCCGGCTGGTACCGCCGACCGTGGCTGCTGGCCGGGATCGCCCTGGCGATCGTCATCGTCTTGAACATCATCTTCGCCTGAGCGACCCCGAGAGGTGCACCCGTGCTGAGACAAGCTGGCAAGGAGGTCATCCGATGAGTGCTGACAGTCCCGGAAAGAGGAAGGGCCGCACCGCCTCCCGGGTCTTCGACATCCGGACCATCATCGCGCTGCTGTTCGCCATCTACGGCGTCGTGCTCACGGTCATGGGGTTCTTCACCACGCCGGAGCAGATCGAGCAGGGCGGTACGAACCTGAACCTGTGGTCGGGCCTGGGCATGCTCGCCTTCGCCGTGTTCATGGGCGGCTGGGCGCTGGTCAAGCCGCTGAAGGCCCCCGAGGAGCCGGGCCCCGACACCGAGGCCTGACTCCGGGCGGGCCAGGGTCCGCCCCGGCCGCGAGTTCCGTCCCACGGCCGTCCGGCCTCCCCGCCGGACGGCCGTTCCCGTCGCGGAGGGCGCCCGCGTTCGGTGGCGCGTCGGGCGGTCGCACGGACCCCGGGCCGCGCCGGCGGCCTGGGGCCTCAGGCGCCCGGGAGCCCCCGCAGCAGGTCCCGCACCAGGTCGGGGCGTTCGCGTAGCGCGAGGTGCCCCGCGCCCCGGATGGTGTGGACGGCGGCGTCCAGGAAGAGCAGGGCCGGGCTGTACAGCAGGTCGGGGGAGAAGAAGGGGTCGTGCGACCCGGTGGCGATACTGACCGGGGTCTGCCTCCAGTGGTGGAGGGCCTCCGCGCGCAGCGGCCGGGGCGGCAGCGCGTTGACCGCGCGGCAGGACCGGCCGACCAGGGTCGTCCACTCCAGCATGGTGGTGTCCCGGGGTTCGGCCGCACCGGGGCCGCACATGGCGCGCAGCAGCGCGGAACTGGACCGGGTGCCGGGGTGGAACCTCCAGCGCACCAGGGCGGCGGCCAGGGCGGTGCCGCCGGTCGCCGGTGTCAGGCCGCCGGGGTTGACCAGGCAGAGCCCGGCCACCAGGGGACCGGGGGTCGCCGAGAGCGCGATGGCCGCGCCGATGCCGTGGCCCAGGACCAGGACGGGCCGGTCGGTGACCTGCGGCAGCACCTCGTCCAGCCAGCCGCCGTAGTACGCCGGGCGCTCGACCAGGGGGCGGTCGCCGTCGCTGAGGCCGGGCTGCCCGGGCGGGTCGGCGACCAGGACGGGGCGGTCCTCGGACAGGACGCCGACGGCGTCCAGGAGCGTGGCCGTGCTCAGGACCGATCCGGGCAGGACGAGGACCGGGGTGCCGGGGCCTCCGGAGGCGCTGAAGACGCGGGTGACGCCCAGGGAGCAGGGGACGGTCGCGAGCGGGGTGAGCAGGGGCTGGGCGTCGAGCCTGTCCCAGCACCAGTCGTGGACGGCCTGTCTGGTGGCCCGGGAACGGTAGACGCGCTGTGCGGGGGAGGGGGCGGGGTGGTTCACGTTGCCTGGTTCCGTGGAGACGCCGGGGCCGGTGGACCCGACTGCCGACACACCTAACGTCTCATCGTACGCCCCCGGGGGGTGTTCGACCAGGGGAGTGCGCGGGGTCCGTGCGTTCGCGCCGGAGCGGTCGCCGGATCCGGCTCCGCGCCGGGGTCGCGCGGTTGCGACGCCTGCGCTGCGCGCCTGTCTCGTACGCCCCGGGTTGCCTGTACACCTCACGCGACCCACGCGTACCTGGTTCCCCACAGTGCCCACCCGCCTCACGAGCCCCGGCGGATCAGATCCGCCGGGCCGCCGTGAACGCCGACGCCACGAGCACCACCGCCGCGAACCACAGCGCCCCGGGCGCGCCCACCGCGCCCGCGACCCCCGCGCCCACGGCGGGGATCCCGACCTGTCCGAGCCGGTTGCCCCAGATCCGCAGCGCCAGGGCGGCCCCCCGCGAGCCCTCCGGCGCGGCCGTGGCCACCGCCGACATCGTCAGCGGCTGGCCCAGGCCCAGCAGGAACCCCCCGACGGCCAGCACCGACCCCAGCACGAACAGGTTGCTGACCGGCAGCGCCACCGCCGCCATCGACAGGCCCGCGGCTCCGGCGCTGACCGCGATCAGCGTCTCGCGCGACCACCGGAGCACCAGGCGGGACAGCACCAGGCGGGACAGCAGCGAGAACCCCGCCCGCAGGCTCAGCAGGACGCCGACCATCATCGGCGAGATGCCCCGGTTCTCGGCGATCAGCGGCAGGTAGGCGGTGAGGATGTCCACGGCCGAGAGCAGCGCGAGGCTGGCGAACAGCCCCGAGGGCAGGCCCGGCCTGCGCAGCAGTTCCCGCGCGGGGGTCCTCTCCGCACCCTTCCTGCCCGCGGGCGCGGGCATGCGCACCCGGGCGAAGGCCAGGACCGGCACCAGCCCCAGCCCGCCGGTCACCGCGGCGACGAGCAGGGCGGACGAGGTCGCCGACAGCAGCGCGTCCCCCGACGCGTCGGCCAGCATCGCGCCCGACAGCAGGGGTCCCACGAGCTGGCCGAGGGAGGCCGCCGCGGTGAACCACCCGAAGTCGCGGTCCAGGTTCCCCGGTGCGGCCAGGCGCGCGATGAGCCCCTGGCCCGCGACCATGCACAGCAGGTGGCCCATGCCCAGCACCGTGCTGGCCGCGGCGATCGCGAACAGCCCCGTGCCGTACGCGAGCAGCAGGGAGCCCGCGCCGAGCACCGCCGCGCCCAGGCCGACGATCCACGCCGTGCGCCGGGACCGGTCGGTCGCCCGCCCCAGCGGGACCGCCACCAGCAGGGGCAGCAGCGCGTAGGCGGCGGTGACCAGGCCGACCGCCACGGCGTCACCGCCCAGGGCGATCGTCCGGTAGGAGACCAGGGGGCGGGCGAGGTTGAGCGCGGTGTGGGTGCACATGACGCTCAGTAACAGTGGCCAGAGCCACGACGCCCCCCTGACGCGGCCGCTTCCCAACGTTCTCCCCCCTCGTCCGTGTACTCCCCGTCCGACGCCACGGTGCCCCGGGAGCTGGGCCCCCGGGGTCATCCGATGACGTGACCATCTGGTTCTACACGGTGTCCACCCGGCGCTCGTCGGCCGGGGTCGCGGACCGGCGCCGGTCCCGCACCCGCTTGACCGCGAAGACCGCCACCACCGCGACGAGGATGGTGTAGATGCCGACCGCGATGCCGCTGTCGAACAGGATCGACACGTCGCCCTGGCTCGCGGCCATCGCCCGGCGCAGCTCGCTCTCGGCCAGCGGCCCCAGGATGACGCCGATGAGGACCGGCGCCACGGGGATGTCGTACCTGCGCATCAGCAGCCCGAGGGCGCCGACCGCGAACAGCAGGGCGACGTCGAACACCGAGCCCTTGACCGAGTACACGCCCACCGCGGCGAAGACCATCAGCCCCGCGAACAGGTGGCGCTGGGGCAGGCGCAGGAGCCGCGCCCACAGCGGGGCGAAGGGCAGGTTGATCACCAGCAGCAGGAAGGTGCCGATGAACATGCTGGCCAGCAGGGCCCAGACCAGCTCGCCCTCCTGTTCGAAGAGCAGGGGCCCCGGCTGCATCCCGTACTGCTGGAACGCCGCCAGCATCACGGCGGCCGTCGCGGACGTGGGCAGGCCGAGCCCGAGCAGGGGGACCATCGCGGTCGCCGTGGTCGCGTTGTTGGCCGCCTCCGGACCGGCCACGCCCTCGATCGCGCCCCGGCCGAACTCGCTGTTCCCGCGCCGTCTGGCCAGCGCCTTCTCGGTTCCGTAGGACAGGAAGGTGGGGATCTCGGCGCCGCCCGCGGGGATCACGCCGAAGGGCAGGCCCAGCGCCGTGCCCCGCAGCCAGGGCTTCCAGGAGCGGCGCAGGTCCGCGCGCCCCAGCCACGGTGTGCCCGCCGCGACCAGCTGCCCGGAGGAGGCACGCTTGGGCCGGAACCCGGTGTGCAGGACCTCGCCCACGGCCAGCAGTCCGACCGTGATCACGACGATGCTGACCCCGTCCAGCAGCTGCGGGACGCCCAGGGTCAGGCGGATGGCGCCGCTCTGGTCGTCGATGCCGACCACGCTGATCGCCAGGCCGATGCCCAGCGCGGCGATGCCCCGCAGGGGGGAGGAGGTCACGACGGCGGCGGTGCACACGAAGGCCAGGACGGCGAGCGCGAAGTACTCGGCCGGTCCGAACCCGAGCGCCAGGACCACCATGCGTTGGGCGAAGAAGGCCACCACGGTCGTGGCCACGATGCCGCCGATGAAGGAGCCGATCACCGCCGCGGCCAGCGCCTGGGAGGCCCTGCCGCTCCGTGCCATGGCGTGGCCCTCGAACGCGGTGGCGATCGAGGAGCTCTGCCCGGGGGTGTTGAGCAGGATGGACGTGGTCGCGCCGCCGAACTGCCCGCCGTAGTAGATGCCCGCGAACATGATGAACGCCGCGGTCGGCTCCAGCAGGAAGGTCAGGGGGAGCAGGAGGGCGACCGCCATGGACGAGCCCAGACCCGGCAGGACGCCCACGGCCGTGCCCAGGACCACGCCGAGCAGGCACCACAGCAGGTTCACGGGGGTCAGCGCCTCGGCGAACCCCGACATCAGGAGGGAGAAGGTGTCCACGGTGTCACAGGACCTTTCCGAGCAGGCCGCTGGGCAGCGACACGTCCAGCAGGCCGGAGAAGCAGATCTGCACGATCGCGGCCAGGGCCACGGCCACGCACAGGTCCAGCAGCGGTGAGCGCCGGTCCAGGGCGAAGCTGACGCCCCAGAACAGCAGGGTGCCCGAGAGCAGCCAGCCGAGCGGCTGGAGCAGGAGGACGTGGGCGGTCAGGGTCGCGGCCATGATGCCCAGGGTGCGCCAGTCGCCGTGTGCGCTCTTCGCGTCATCGATGGTCGCTGTGGTGGCGTCGGTGGCGTCGGTGGCGTCGGTGGCGTCGGAGTCGGTGGCCGCGCCGGTCGCGGTCGGAGCGGTCGCGGTCTCGGCGGTCCTGGCGGACGGGGACCGCCGCACGGTCAAAAACGCGCGCACCCCCGCCACGCACGCCGTGACGCCCAGGAGGGCGCCCACGGTCAGCGGGAAGAACTGCGGGCCCAGGAAGCCGCTGCTCTCCGGTGCTCGGATCGCCATGCCTCCTACGAGCAGGAAGAGGGCCGTCACCAGGGTCACCGCGGGTACGGCCAGGGCCGTGCCGAGGGTGACGGGTGGGGAATCGGCCGCGGGTTCGGGCTCCGGGGTGCCGGTGTCGGCCCCGGGCGCGCCCTCGGGTTCCGCACCGGCGTCGTTCCCAGCTCCGTTCCCGGCGCCGTCCTCGGTCGCGGTCCCGCCCCCGGCCGCGGGCCCGGTCTCCGTGTCGGTGTCCGGGGACCGCACCCCGGCGGGTCTTTCTCGGGTCATGCCAGTCCCAATCCCTCGATGATTTGCTCCAGGCGCGCGGTCTCCTCGGTGAGGAACGCGTCGAAGTCCTCCCCGGCGACGAACGCCTCCCGCCACCCGAAGCGCTCCACGGCGTCCCGCCACTCCGGCGTCTCGACCAGCGCGTGGACCAGGTCCAGCAGGACCTCGCGCTCGTCCTCGTCCAGCCCGCCCGGCGCCGCCAGGCCGCGCCAGTTGGCCAGGTCCAGGTCCATGCCCGCCTCGCGCAGCGTGGGGACGTCCACGCCGGGCAGCGGTTCGGCGGCGGAGACCGCCAGCGCCCGCACCTCCCCGGCCTCGATCTGGGACTGGAAGCCGTTGTAGCTGGACACCGCGATGTCGGAGGTGTGCGAGAGCAGCGAGGTCAGCACCTCGCCGTCGCCCGAGTAGACGATGTAGTTGAGCTCGGAGGGCGAGATCCCGAGTCCGTCGAGCATCAGCGCGGCCAGCAGGTGGTCCGAGGTGCCGATGGCGCCCCCGCCCACCACGAGGTCGCGAGGCGCCTCGGTCCAGGCCGCGGCCAGGTCCTCCAGGGACCGCAGCGGGGAGTCCTGGCGGACCGCGACCACGATGTAGTCCTCGGCCAGCCGGGCCAGCGGCGTGATGTCGGCGAGGGTGGTCCGTGAACCGGTGATCTCGATCCCGCCCAGGATCGAACTGCCCATCACCATGAGCACGTCCCCGCGCCCGCGCTGCTGCGCCGTGTGGTTGAGGCCCACGGTGCCGCCTCCGCCGGGCAGGTTGAGCACCTCGACCCCGCTGGCCAGGTTGTTCTGCTGGAGCGCGTACTGCGTCTGCCGGGCGACGGTGTCGAAGCCGCCGCCCGCCGCGGCGGGGACCACGACCTCCAGGCGCCCACCGCCCGTACCCGCTTCACGGGAGGTCTCGCCAGCGCGGACCTCCACCAGGGCACCGGCGAGGGCGACCGCTCCGATCGCACCCGCGATCGCCTCGCGCCGGCTCGGAGCCGTTATCTGCATTGCTTCCCCCACGGATCGCGTGACCGGTGCCGGGCCCGGTCCCTGTGTGACGCGTGCCTCGTGAGGCGGGGCACACACCTGGAGATATTGCACCAAGATGAACGTGAGTGCAATATGCGGAACCCGAGATCAGCGCTCGACGCCCCTTGGGAGCCTCCCAGTTCGTCCGCATGTCGGGCCAGGAGGCGGCGGAGGTGTCGCCGGTGTGGTGTGCGGCGTTCTGGCCTCGCGGCAAGGGGACGGGTCGGTCGCGACCTGGAAAGACGCCTCGGAGGGCCGGGCGGCCGCTCCCGGGGGTGGGCTCCGCCGAGTGTTGCCACTTTGTACTAGTCTCGTTGTTAGGACAATCATGGGTGTGCCGGATACACCGGCGCACCCGAGGACCACCGTGGGGAGACGATGGACGACTCCGTGGCCAAAAACGCCGCGACAGCGGTACTCAACGCGGCCGGAAGCGAGTTCCGCTACGTCGCGCTCGACCGGCTGCTCACCCCCGACGAGCTGGACCGCACGCCCTACACGGTCCGCGTCCTGGTGGAGAACGTGGCCCGCCGGGAGCCCGAGGCCCTGCCCGCGGTGCTCGCCCGCGTGCGCTCGGGCCGCGGGGGCTGCGAGGTCCCCTTCCACCCCAACCGGATGATGCTGCACGACACCACGTGCCTGCCCACGCTCACCGACCTGGCCGCCCTGCGCGACACGGTCACCGAACTGGGCGGCGACGCCGCGGACGTCAACCCGGTGATCGCCACCGACCTGGTCGTGGACCACTCCGTGATCGCCGAGGCGCACGGTACGGCCGCCGCCTTCGCCCGCAACCTCGACATCGACTTCCGGCGCAACGCCGAACGGTACGAGTTCGTCAAGTGGGCCGAGCGCAGCGTACGCGGCTTCCGCGTGGTCCCCCCGGGCCGGGGCATCATCCACCAGGTCAACATGGAGACCCTCGCCCGCGTGGTCTGGCGCGAGGACGGCGGCGAGGGCCCCGACCTCCTGCACCCCGACGTCCTCGTGGCCACCGACAGCCACACGCCGATGATCAACGCGATCGGCGTCCTGGGCTGGGGCGTGGGCGGCCTCCAGGCGCAGGCCGCCATGCTCGGCGAACCCGTGATGCTCAACTTCCCCGAGGTCGTCGGCGTCCGGCTCACCGGGGGCCTGCGGCGCGGCGTCACCGCCACCGACCTGGCGCTGACGCTCACCGAGCTGCTGCGCGCGACGGGCGTCGTGGACGCGTTCGTGGAGTTCTGCGGGCCGGGGGTCGACGGCCTGTCCTGGTCGGCGCGCGCGGCCGTGGCGAACATGGCGCCCGAGTACGGCGCCACGTGCGCCTACTTCCCCTACGACCGCGAGGTCCGCGACTACCTGCTCCTGACCGGGCGCGAGGACGAGCACGTGGAGACGGTCGACGCCTACATGCGCGCCCAGGGTCTGGCGCGCGGCGCGGATTCCCCGGAGCCGCGCTTCGACCGGCTCGTGGAGTTCGACCTGGACACGGTGGAACCCTGCCTGGCCGGTCCGCACCGCCCCGACCAGCGTGTTCCGCTGTCCCGGGTGCCCGCCTCCTTCCTGGAGACCGCCTCCGCTCCGGTGGAGGACGCCGCGGCCCCGGACACGGGTGCGGTTCCCGACCCGGGCACGGCCCCGGTTCCGGCACTGGACACGGAAGATGGGAAAGCCGTGGCGGCGAAGGGGGAGGACCCCTTCGGCGAACCCCTCCCGCGCGGACCGGTGGGCATCGCCTCCATCACCAGCTGCACCAACACCGCCAACCCCGCGCTGATGATCCAGGCGGGCCTGCTCGCGGCACGGGCCATGGAACGGGGCCTGCGCGTCAAGCCCTGGGTCAAGACCACCCTGTCCCCGGGCTCGCGGGTGGTCGTCGGCTACCTGGAGAAGGCCGGGCTGATGGAACCCCTGGAGGCGGCCGGTTTCCACACCGTCGGCTTCGGTTGCATGACCTGCATCGGCAACTCCGGTCCCCTCGTCCCCGAACTGGAGGAGCTGGCCGGGGAGGGGCTGGAGGCCGCGGCCGTGCTGTCCGGCAACCGCAACTTCCCCGGCAGGGTCAACCCGCGCGTCTCGCACGCCTACCTGGCCTCGCCGCCCCTCGTGGTGGCCTACGCCCTGGCCGGGACGGTCCTGCACGACTTCGCCGCCCAGCCCCTGGGCCACGACCGCGACGGGAACCCGGTCCACCTGGCGGACCTGTGGCCCGACGACGAGGAGGTCGCGCGCGTGGCGGAGAAGGCGGTAGACCCCCAGGCCTTCCGGGAGAACGCCGCCGAGGTCTGGGAGGGCACCGAGCAGTGGCGGGCGCTGGACGCGGCCGGGAGCACGCACTTCCCCTGGAACGGGCGCTCCACCTACATCCGCCGACCGCCCTACCTCACCGGCGTGCGCCCCGAACCCGGCGGCGAGGTCCGCGTCGAGGACGCCCGGGTCCTGCTGTGGCTGGGCGACCACGTCACCACCGACCACATCTCACCGGCCGGGGCCATCCCGCGGAACAGCCTGGCGGGCGCCTACCTGCGGGAACTGGGCACCGAACCCCGCGACCTCAACCAGTACTCCACCCGGCGCAGCAACGCCGAGGTGATGCTGCGCGGGGCCTTCACCAACCCGGCCGTGGCCAACCTGCTCCTGCCGGAGGACGAACGCGGCAGGGGAGGGCACGCCCGCGTCCTCGACGGCTCGCGCGTGGAACCGGTCTTCCACGCCGCCGCGACCTACCGCGAGGCCGGTGTGGACCTGGTGGTCGTGGCGGGCCGGTCCTACGGAACGGGGTCGAGCCGCGACGTCGCGGCCAAGGTCCAGGCCCTGCTGGGCGTGCGGGCGGTGATCGCGGAGAGCTTCGAGCGCATCCACCGCAGCAACCTCATCGGCATGGGAGTCCTGCCGCTGCTGTTCCCCGAGGGGAGCACCGCGGCCGACCTGGAACTCGACGGCAGCGAGCGGCTGACCGTCCTCGGGCTCGGCGGGATCGGGGTCGGGGTGACGCCGCTCGTCCTCAGGGTCACCAAGGCCGACGGGAGCACGCGGGAGCACACGGTGCTGCTGCGCCTGGACTCGGGGCACGAGGTCGCCTACCTGCGGCACGGGGGCACGATGCCCTACGTGGCGCGCCGCTTCGCGGACCGCCGCCCCGCCTGAGACCGTCCTGCCCGAGGCTGCCCCCAACCGGTGAACGCCCGCGCGCTCGGCTCGCTGAACCGGGAGCGCGGCGGTCCCCGGCCGTGGCCGTTCGCGCGGCAGCCGTCCGTCACAGCAGGGCGGGCGGCTCCGCGCCGATCCCGGTCTTGATCCACCGGACCCGGTCCAGGTGCGCGTGCAGGGCCCGGGAGGCCTCCTCGATCCGCCCCTCCCGCAGCAGGTCCATCAGGAGCAGGTGCTCGCGGGCCTGGTGCACCATCCGCGTGCGGTCCACCTGGTGGCGGTACTCGATGAGCCTGCGCACCCGGTTCTGCCGACGCACCGCGTCGAGCAGGACCGGGTTGTTCGCGCACCCCACGAGCATCTCGTGGAACTCCGCCCCCGTCTGGAACAGGGTGCCGCGCGCGGACGACAGCGCCCTGCCCCGCACCAGGCCCTCCTGGCGCTCCCGGTGGAGGGCGAAGGCCTCCGCGTCCACCGCGAACCCCGGCTCCAGCAGCGCGGCGGGCTCCACGATCATCCGGAACCGGTAGCTGTGGTCGTGCCCCTCCGCGGTGGACAGCACCTCCTGGAACTCCCACCCCCGGCCCGCCCGCCGACGTACCAGGTCCTCGGCCTCCATCCGGACCAGCACCTGCTGTACGTGCCGGGCCGCCACCCCGTGGCGGCGCGCGATCTCCGCGGCCGTGAACTCCCGTTCCAGCCGGTCGTTGAGGAAGTCGTCCACCACGCGGAAGTACAGGTCCTCCTGCCCATCCCGTTCCGGTGCGGCGTCCACGGAGGCCAGTTCGCTGCCCGGCCGGGTGAGGAAGTAGCCCCGGTTCGGGATGTGCTCGACGATCCCCATCTCGTCCAGCAGCGCCAGCGCGCGCCGGACCGGGGACCGCGACACCTGGAGCCGGTCGGCGATCCACTGCTCGGTCAGGTGCGCGCCCTCGTCCAGGCCGCCCGTCCGCGCCAGCTCGCTGATCTGCGTCGCGAGCGAGAGCGCGAGCGCGGAGGCCCGGCCGTCCGCGCTCTTCCTGGCGCCCGTCTCGACTGCTCCGGTCATGCACATCCCCGTCGTGTAGCTGCGTCCCCTCCCTATGATGCCGGTGCTCTCCGGCCGGGGGCGCGGGTGCCCGTCTCCAGGCCGACCCTCAGGGCCGTTCCCGGGACCGTTCCCCGGGGTGGTCCGGGTGCACTCTCCATCATCTGTTGGAAAACCTACACTTGTAGGAATAGGATCTGCGGACGAAGGACCGGCCGTCCGGGGCCGGTACGCCTCACGGAGGAGGAACAGGCACATGGCGCACAACGTGGTGGCGGTCATCGGTGTCGGCGGGATGGGGCAGGCCATCGCCCGCCGCCAGGGCGTCGGAGCGCGGCTGCTCGTCGCGGACTTCGACCAGGAACTCCTGGACGCGGTGACCGAACAGCTGCACGGCGAGGGCTACGACGTGACACCGGCCCGGGTGGACGTCTCCTCGCGGGAGTCGGTCGCCGCGCTCGCGGAGCGGGCCGCCTCGCTGGGGGAGGTGCACCGCGTCGTGCACACCGCCGGACTGTCCCCGGTCCAGGCCCCGGTCGCGGCCGTCCTCGCGGTCGACCTGCTGGGGGTCGCCCTGGTGCTGGAGGAGTTCGGCCGGGTCGTCGCCCACGGCGGCGCCGGTGTGGTCATCGCCAGCATGGCCGGGCACTTCCACCCCGGCCCCGAGGACGAGGACGCGCGGAAGCTGGCCACCGCTCCGGCCGACGAGCTGCTGTCCCTGCCGGTCGCCGCTGAGGGCAACTTCGCGGACCCCGGCAGCGCCTACGCCTTCGCCAAGCAGGCGAACCTGCTGCGGGTACGCGCCGCGAGCGCGGTCTGGGGAGCCCGGGGCGCCCGGATCAACTCGATCAGCCCTGGCGTCATCTCCACGCCCATGGGCCGGTCCGAGCTTGACGGTGAGAGCGGTGCCGCCATGCGGGCGATGGTCAAGGCTTCCAACGCCGGGCGCGTGGGAACGCCCGCCGACATCGCCGCGGCCGCCGACTTCCTGCTGAGCCCGGCCGCCGGTTTCGTCTCCGGCACCGACCTGCTCGTCGACGGCGGTGTCGTCGCCGCGGTCCGGAGCGGCCACCTCGGCTGACGCCGACGACGGGTGGCGCTGATGACGGGTGGCGCTGATGACGGGTGGCGCTGATGACGGGCGCGCACCCGTGCCCGAGGACGTCGGAGCTGGTGGGGCGCGACACGCCCAGCCTGAACAACAGGTGTCGAAGTCATTAGACTGGCCCGGTGACCGCGCAGAGATCCATGGACCGCCGCACCCGCCGATCCCGTCAGGCGCTGGAGGCCGCGCTCCTGGACCTGATCACCGAGCGGGAACTGACCCAGATCTCGGTCTCCGACGTCACCGGGCGCGCGGACGTGCACCGCACGACCTTCTACGAGCACTACACCGACGTGCACGACCTCGCGGCCTCCGCGTGCACCCAGATGTTCGACCAGCTCATGGCCGCCGCGGCCGCGCTCAACGTCGCCGCAGGGCTCTCCGAGGAGGCCGCCCACCACGCGCTGACCGAGGTGTTCGCCCAGGTGGCCGCGCACCAGACCCTCTACCGGTCACTTCTCGGCGCGGACGGAAGCGCGCGGGTGATCGACCACCTGTTGGAACGGACCACCGAGTCGGTGCGCGAGAGCCTGGCCGCGTCCGGAGGCGAGCGGGGGGAGAGGGGCGAGAGGGATGAGAGGAGCGGGAGGGCGACCGAACCCTCCCGCGCGCTGGCGGTCCTCGTCGCGGGCGCGCTGGTCGGCACGATCACCGACTGGCTGCGCCGCGGCTGCCCGGAGACCCCCGAACAGCTCAGCGCCGCGATCCGGCCGCACCTGTTCGCCGTCGCCACGGCGCGCCCCGCCTGAACCCGGCTGGATCGGATCGGGCTTTGGGAGCAGGGCCTCAGGAACGGGGTGTCAGGACCGGGGTGCCAGGAGTGCGGTCTCAGGAGCCGTCCAGCTCCCGGGCCAGGGCCTTCTCCAACCAGGTCCGGGCGGTGGTGAGGTAGTCGCGGGCGACGGAGGTCCTGGCACCCCAGGAGTCGAACCCGTGGGGAGCGCCGGGTTCCAGGTAGAAGGTCGTGTCCACGCCGGCGTCGCGCAGCCTGTGCGCGTACTCGCGGGACTCGTTGTGGAACAGGTCGATGTCGCCGACGCCGATCCAGGCGGGCGGCAGGCCGCTGAGGTCCTCCCGGCGCGCGGGCACGGCGTAGCGCGGAAGCGTGGCCGCGCCAGGCTCGGTGCCCAGGTAGGAGCGCCAGCCGAAGCGGTTGACCTCGTTGTTCCAGATGCGGTGGCGGACCTTGTCCAGGTCGCGCCGGGCGGCGGTGCGGTCGTCGAGCATGGGGCACAGCAGCCACTGCCCGATCGGCTGGGTTCCGCTCTCGTCGTGCAGACGCTGGACGAGTGCGGCGGTGAGCCCGCCGCCCGCGCTCTGGCCGCCGATCGCCACGCGCGCGGGGTCCACACCCAGGGAGGCGGCGTTGTCCTGGAGCCAGGTCCAGGCGGAGTGGCAGTCGTCCAGGGCGGCGGGGTAGGGGTCCTCGGGGGCCATGCGGTACTCGGCGGAGACGACGGTGATGCCCAGTTCCCGGGCGGTGGCGTTGCACAGCGGGTCGTCCTGCACGGAACGGCCCATGACCAGGCCGCCGCCGTGGATCCAGAGGAGAGCGCCGTCCGAGTGCTTCTCGTCGGGTCGGTAGACCCGGACGCCGGGGGCCGCTTCCTCGGGGAGTTCCATGGTGACGCCGGGCAGGTGCTGGGCGTCCAGGTCCTCCATCAGTTTGCGCGTGAGGTGCAGGGCCCAGGGGCGGTGCACGGGGATCTCCGGCGAACGGAGCAGGGGGCCGCGCAGCTCCGGTGCCACCCTCGACAGCTTCATGACAGCGGTCCAGAGGCGGTGGTCATCGGCACGGGGCCTCCCTCGGTTCGCGGGCGGGCGAGCAGGGCGTCGCGCGCCCGCCGCCGGGCGGCGCGAATGCCGTCCGGAGCTTACCGGAACGCGTTGTGGCGTGGATGCCCTGGTCGTGCGTCCGGGCACGCGGCCGGGGCCCGCGCCCCGGAAGGAGGGTTCGGCGGCGGGTGCCCGGCCGTGGCTCTGTGGGACACGACCGGGCGGTGGTGCTCTGCTCGGGGAGTCGGTGAGTCAGTGGGAGAGGGCGGCGTTGAGGAAGCCGGTCCACTCGGTGACGGGGAAGGGGAGGTGTCCGGCGTCGGGGTGCTTGGAGTCGCGGATGGCTGCGCCGCAGGGGAGGTCGGCTACCTCCACGCAGTTCTGGCTAGCCCCGCTGTGGCTGCTCTTCCGGAAGTCGGCGGGGAGGTGAGCGACCTCAACACAATTGACACGATCACTGCTGTAACTGGACTTGAAGAACTTCAAGTTCTCAGGTGTTCTCATGTTTTTCGTTCGACTCCAGGACGTTGCGGATGAAACCTATGGTGCGTGAGGTTCTCAAAGCGGCTGCGTTGAGATGCGAGAAAATCGTCACAAAGCGCTGCACGGAATCTGATTCTTGGACAAAGAGGCTATCGGTCGCTGTCTCGGTGTACACAAGGCTGGGGTCGAGTTCACCAGGGAAGTCTAGAAGGACGAACGAACCGGACATCCCGGCGTGCATGCCTGCGCTGAAGGGGAGCACCTGGATGTCGATGTTGTGGCGTGTGGCCATGTTCAGTAGGTGCTGGAGTTGGTCGCGCATGATGCTTGGGTCGTCCAGTTCGCGGTGTAGCGCGGCTTCGTCGATGACTGCCCAGAGGCGAGGCGGCTTGTGGCGTCCCAGGATGTGTTGGCGCTGCATCCGGGCATCCACATGGCGTTTCGCTTCGGCTTCTGAGTAGGCGCCTCCGCCCAGGAACACTGCTTCGCTGTACTCCGGAGTCTGGAGGAGGCCAGGGATGACCATGCACTCATAGGAGCGGATCATGGACGCCTCGACTTCGAAGTCCGGTAGTGCGTTGCCGCCGAAAACGTCCTTGTAGCTGGACCACCATCCTTGCTCCTTGGACTCTCGGGAGAGTTCATGGAGGGCTGCCCGAATTTCACCCGGTGCTCCGTACAGGTCCGCGAGGGCATCGATGTCACGCGCTTTGATGCGTCGAGCCTCGGCGTTTTCGATGTTGCTGAGTGTGGAGAGCGGTACCTTGGCCTGTTTCGCTGCTGCGGAGAGCTTGAGGCCATGTGTCTCCCGCAGTCGCCGCAGCTCACGGGCCAACCTTCGGCGGCGCACGGTAGGGCTGATGGGACTCTGCATGGGAAGATCCTACTCTGCGGCGATGCGAAATTCGAAGAGAATCGGTTGACGTCTCGAAATTCGTAGAGCACTATGAAGGTGTGGTCAGTGACCGGCGGATCACAGAGGGTTCACGCCGGTCAGGCTACGCCTTGCCCGTGCCGCGCATCACGTCAACCGTGAGACTCCTCCGACGGGCCTACGAAACCCCTGCTCATGTCCTGCCATGCCAAGGAGTGTGTTCGTCATGCCTGCAAAAACCCCGATGGCCATGTCCGCGCCTGTGCCCGTACTGGGTGAGGCCACTGTGCCGCTGTCCAGCTTCATCCAGCCCGCGCACCGCCACTACTTCACCCGGCAGCCCGAGCGGCCCAACTACCGGATGCGCCGCTACCACTTCGCGGGAACTCCGGCGGTGATGCCCCTGGTCAGGGCGTTCCTGGACACCTGTGCCGCCGCCCGCTGCGCCGACTACCGCTACCTCTTCACCCTGCTGGGCAGCGAACTCGCCAACAACGCGATCCGCCACAGCCTCTCCGGGCGTCCCGGGGGCAGCTACAGCCTCCTGGTTCACCGCTACAGGGAAGGCCTACACCTGGCCTGCCGCGACCGGGGCGGCTTGCGCGATCACGACGCCCGCCTGGCACCCAAGGCGAACGGCCTGAACCTGGACGCCGAATCCGGTCGGGGACTGGCCATGCTCAACGCCTTCGCCTCCGAGTGGGGCGACAACGGCAACGCGGAGTTCCGCACCGTGTGGTTCTACTTGGCCTACGACCTCACCGGCAGTCGGTGGAACGCCTCCACCGACAACTGACGCCGGTAACTGACCACTGAGCTTCACGTTCTGACATGTCGATGACATGAGACGGGCCCAGGTAAGCGCGCCAACGCTTCTCCTGGGCCCTGAACCCCCGAAACCAAACACAGCATATGCAAGGAAAGAGGATCTGATGGAGAACCCTATCCCTTCGCCCAGGCGTTCGGACGATGTTCGGCCGATTCGCCCGATCCACCCCGTCCGCCCGCTCCCGCGCCGCACCCCGCTCATCGGTCCGGTCTGCCCGGTCTGCGACCACCCCTCCTGCCGGGTGCGCCGCGCCCAGCGGCTTCCACGCCTGGGCGGCCACCGCGCGGAATTCATCCGCGAACATGCACAGGCCGCCGCCCTCCAGACCAGGCACCGCCACCTGATCATCTATTTCGGCGAGGCCACCCAGTCGTTCTGGGCCATCACTTCCACCGGACTTCTGGAAGCCCCGAACGTGGACGCACTCCTCCTCGCCCTGTGGCCCCAGCCGCACCGCACCCTGGACGCCGACCCGCCCGCCGCCCGTCCCTGGTCACACGCGGTCGGCGGCACCCGCGTTTCCGCCACGGCCTGAGGGCTCCGGTTTTCGGCTGCAAGATCTGCATCCGGTTTCCATCCAGTGCGGCCCTTCCGGGGAGCTTTCCCGGAAGGGCCGCTGTGTTCCCCGGCCTACGCGCTGTACTGGTACGCCGGGTAGGTCAGGTAACCCCGGTCGCCGCCCTGGTAGTAGGTCGCCTCGTCCACCGGCGCGATCGGCACCCCGGTCCGCAGCCGCTCCACCAGGTCGGGGTTGGCGATGAACGCGCGGCCGAAGCTGACGAGGTCGGCCCCCAGCCCGAGCCAGCGGTCGGCCTCGGCCCGGTCGGTCTGCTTGGGGCCCATGGGAAGCGTCGGGTTCATGATGAGGGTGCCCGGCCAGGCGCGGCGCAGTTCCAGCAGCAGTTCCTCGTCGGTGGTGGCTTCGAGGTGGACGTAGGCCACCCCGATCCGGGCCAGCTCGGCCAGCAGCGCGGTGTACAGCTCGTGCACGCCCGTCTCCTCGGCCCCCCAGAACCCGCCGCCGGGGGAGAGGCGGATGCCGGTGCGCTCCGCCCCCACGGCGTCGGCGGTGGCGGCGGCCGCCTCGACGGCGAACCGGATCCGGTTGGCCACCGAGCCCCCGTAGGAGTCGGTGCGCAGGTTGGCGTTGTCTGAGAGGAACTGCGAGATCAGGTAGCCGTTGGCCCCGTGCAGTTCGACCCCGTCGAACCCGGCGTCGACCGCGCGGCGTGCGGCTCGGGCGTAGGACTCGGCGTGCTCGGGGATCTCGGCCTCCTCCATCGCACGCGGCAGCGGAGCGGGCTGGGGGCCGCTTGGGGTGAACACGTTGCCCACCGCCGCGACGGCCGAGGGGCCGACCGGCTGCGTTCCGGTGGTCTCGTGGTGCGAGACGCGTCCGCCGTGCATGATCTGGGCGAAGACGCGGCCGCCGTTGGCGTGCACCGCCTCGGTCACCGGCTTCCAGGAGGCGACCTGCTCGTCGGTGTACAGCCCCGGCGTTCCCGGGTTGGACTGCCCCACCAGGCTCGGCTGCACCCCCTCGGAGACGATCAGCCCGGCGGTCGCGCGCTGGGCGTAGTACGCCGCCATGGACGGTGTCGCCAGTCCGCCCCCGGCGGCGCGGACGCGGCTCATCGGCGCCATCACCACCCGGTTGGGCAGGGACAGGTCGGCGATTTGGTAGGGCTGGAACAGGCTGGTCACGACGGGTTCTCCTCCGTGGGCGGTGTGCCCCGGGCGGGCACGTCGACTACGCTAAAACCTCACATTGATGTGAGAGGCAAGCGGTTGTGCCGCAGGTCACGAGGGAGGAAGTCGTGCGCATCGGAGAGCTGGCCAGACGGACGGGTGTGAGCGTCCGGTCCCTGCGCTACTACGAGGAGCAGGGACTGCTCGCCAGCGTCCGTAGCGCCAGCGGGCAGCGGCACTACACCGAGGCCGCCGTCGAGCGCGTCGCCTTCGTCCAGCGGCTGTACACCGCCGGGCTGTCCAGCCGCACCATCGCCGAAGTGCTGCCCTGCGCCGAGGCGCCCAGCGAGGGGAACTCCGACGCGGCGATCGAGCGCATGGCCCAGGAGCGCGACCGGCTCACCGAGCACATCGCCGAGCTGGTGCGCACGCGCGACGCGCTCGACAGCCTGACGGAAGCGGCCCGCGCCTACCGGGAGCGGTTCCGCTCCGGAGCCCCCGTCTGACCCGGCCCGCAGGCCGTTGGTCCGCCCAGCCCGCTCCGGAACTCGTCCACTCCCGCGTTCCGGCGCCGCCGGGGAGCCCTATCCCAGCAGCTTCTTCTCCCGTGCCCAGGTTTCGAAGCCGCCCTTGGCGAAGGGGAGCCGCATCCCCGACTCGTGAAGCGTGTCCACCAGCATCGACGCCCCCGGGACCGTGCACTCGCCCCGTTTGCAGGCGTCCGCGATCAGCCCCACGGTTCCCCGCACTTGGAGACCGTGTCGGGTGGCCACCCTGCGCGCGTCCTTGTCGTCCAGGACGACCGTTCCACCGTTGAGTTCGGCATAGGCGCACAGCATGGTCTCGCCAACGTTGTGGTCGTCGGTCAGACCCATTCTGGAGCTCCACGTTCCGAACGCGACGAGGAAGTCCAGGGAGTCGGTGGAAACGACGGTGATCCACGGTGCCTGGACCACCTCGGCATGGGCGTCGGCGCTGTTGCGCCGGATCTCGTCCAGGACCGATCGTGTGGTCAGACACTGGGTGCCGTTGACCAGACTGCCGAAGACATCGAGGCGGTCCGCCTTGGCGGCATGCAGGAGCGGCGAGGCGTCGAACAACAGAGGGTCGTGGGAGGGGGGCAACCCGCTACTCCTCCGTGAGGTCTTCGAGCGTGATCTCGCCGCGCATCATCTCCACGGCCCGGTGCTTGGTGATCCCGTGCTCTCTGACCGCCGCCATCACTGCGGAGGCGTAACGGGGGGAGACCCTGATCTTGTCGAGGTCGGGCAGGGGCTTCCAGCCAAGAGCCTCCTTGAACTCGACAACGGTGGGTGTACGGGCGCGCATCCGGTTGAGGAAGCCGCGGTCCACGGTGTCGGTCTGGCGGAGCTGGGCCAAGGCCAGGCTCCAGGAGACGCGGTAGGTCGCGGAGAGCCGTATCAGCTCCTGCCTGCGCTCCTCCTGCCCCTTGCGGCCCTCGACGGTCCGCATCTGGTCGTGCGGCAGGAGGAACTCGGCGGCGAAGGCCTCGATAACGGCCTCCCTCTCGTCGCGTGATGCGTGTACCCCCAGGTCACTGGAGAACTCGTCCCCCAGCACCATGTGGCCGAGTTCGTGTGCGACGGTGGAGCGCTTGCGGCCGGGTTCCAGACGGGCGTTGACCACCGCGACCGATATGTCGCCGTCGATGAGGGAGGCGCCGTCGGTGTCCAGGGGGACCACCGCGACGAACTGCCCGGAACGCTCGCAGGCGTCGGCGACGGATTCGACCGGTTCCCGGCCGAGACCGAGTTCCGCCCGCAGCCACAGGGCCGCCTCGCGTCCTCCCGACCTGTCCGAGACGGTGCTCGCGTAACGCAGGAGCGGACGGTTCTCCAACATGCCGGTGTCGACGAGCTGGCGCACGTCCCGCAGCCACGCGGCGAGCAGGGACTCCGTCCGGTAGGCGGCCCGGGTCGTGTCCGCCTCACCGACCTCCCCGCTCTCCGCCACCGCGGAGGCCCTGCGGGAGACGAGTTCGGGAGTGGGGCTGAGGAAGTGGCTGACGGGGTAGTCCAGCTCCCTGGCGATCAGGGTCAGCTCCATCGCGTCGATGCGACGGTCGCCCGTTTCCAGTTTGGAAACCATGCTGCGTTCCAGGCCGATCCTGTCGGCGAGCTCCTGTTGGGAAAGCCTCGCTGAGGCGCGGCTCTCCCGCACCCGTTCACCGATTGCCACCCAACTCAGCGCCTCCGTCATGTGTGCGATCATCGCACATCATCTTCCGGTGAGGCAGTACTTCTCACGCATACTTTGCCAACTTCTCGGAATGCCTTTCGGAAACCGAATCCGCCCGCCGTGTGCGTCCTGGTTCGCGGGGTCCGTCCGCTTTCGAACGCGCCACCTGGGTCCGTCTTTCGTTTGTCCGCCCCGAAGCCGCTGTCCGGCCGTCCGTTCTTGGTTCCCGGAGGGCACTTCGCGGTCGGGGCGTACGGATCGAGAAAACCCTGCGGATCAGGGGAAGAGGACGCCGTCGAGCATGGCGACGAGTTCCTCGGCCGCCGCGAGCGGGTCGTAGTCGGGGTGGTCCAGGTGCTCGGCCACGATCGCGTCGATGCCGCCGCCGACGATCAGCGCCGTGGTGCGCAGGTCCGGGCCCTCCATGTGCGGGACCTCCGTGCCCGGATCTGTTCCGCGCGCCCGTCGGGCGGCCGCCATCAGGTCCGCCAGGGGGCGCCAGCGCTCGCTGGAGCGGCGGTCGTCGTCGCTCACCCCCGCGATGACCACCCGGGTGTGCCCGGGGTGATCGCGCAGGTAACCGACCAGCGAGCGGATGTAGGCGGCGGGGGCCCGCTCTGCGTCGGCGCTCTCCACGGCCCGGCCCACGTGCTCGACCAGGTCGGTGAGCGCGCTCTCGTGCGCCGCGCGCACCAGGGCGTCCTTGGAGCGGAAGTGGTACAGCACCGCCGCCTTGGTGATCCCGGCGGCCTCGGCGATGCGGGCCAGCGAGGTTCCCGCGTTCCCGTGCTCGGCGATGAGCCGGACCGTCACGTCGATGAGCTGGGCGCGCCGCGCCTGCTCGGTCAGGGTGAGCTTGCGCGGCTCCGGCTCCGGCTCCGGCCCCTGCCCGTGCTGCCGAGCCCGCTCCTGCTCATGCTCCCGTGACCGGGGGTTCTCTCTTGTCATGACTCCAGAACTTACCGTATGGTCAGATTACTTACCAATCGGTTAGGGGATGTGATGGACAAGAAGAAGCGGAACCGCTGGATCCTCGTGTCGTGCGTCGCGGTCGCCGGGGTGCTCCTCGCCGCGACCGCCCTGCGCACGCCCTCCCCGGTGGGGCACTGGCGCTCGGCCGAGGGGCGGGACGCCTTCATGCGCGTCTACGAGACCGCGATGGCTGACCTGCCCCGACCCGACGCCGAGATCGACGTGCGCACCGACTACGGCGTCGTGCGGATGTACCGCTTCGAGGGCGTGGGGGACCGGGAGCGCCCGCTGGTCCTGCTGCCCGGCCGGGCAGCGCCCTCGCCGGTCTGGGCGGACAACCTGCCCTCCCTGCTGGAGGTCGGCGACGTCTACACGGTCGACCTGCTGGGCGAACCCGGCATGAGCGTGCAGGACCGGCCGATCGAGGACGACGCCGACCAGGCGGCGTGGCTGCACCAGGCCCTCAACGGCCTGCCCGAGGAGGAGTTCCACCTGGTGGGGCTGTCGATCGGCGGCTGGGCGGCGACCAACCTGGCCGTGCGCGAACCCGCCCTCCTGGCCTCGGTGACGCTGGTGGACCCGGTGTTCGTCTTCGACGACATGCCCCTGGAGATAGTCCTGCGCTCCCTGCCCGCCTCGCTGCCCTGGCTGCCGCGCTCCTGGCGCGACGGGTTCAACTCCTGGACCGCGGGCGGGGCGCCGGTGGAGGACGTGCCGGTCGCCCGGATGATCGAGTCCGCCATGCAGAACTACGCGCTCAAGCTGCCCCCGCCCGGCCGGATCAGCGAGGAGGCCCTCGCGGACCTGGACATGCCCGTGCTGGCGTTCGTCGCCGGACGGTCGGTGATGCACGACCCCGACACCGCGGCGGCCACCGCCGAGCGTGCCCTGCCCCACGGCACGGTGCGGGTCTACCCGGAGGCCTCGCACGCGATCAACGGCGAGTACCCCGGGGAGCTGGCCGCCGACATCGCCGCCTTCCTGGACGAGGCCGACCGGCCCTGAGGTCGTTCGGCCGCCGTCGTCGCACCAGGGAAGGGCGAGGGGTGCGCGTGTAGTCTGAAAACCGAACGGGGATGGTGTTCCGTTCGGAGAGAGTCCGGCCAGCCGGGCCGGGGGTGCGCCGACGCGCGTTCCAACCATGCGAGACCCGGGCCACCCCGCTCCCGGTACGGGCCGGGAACCCGTGCCGTCTTCCGCGCACCCGTGACGCGCCTACCGCGCGCACGTCTCTTCGTCCGGAGCGGCCCAGGCACGACCCGCCCGCCCCGGGGATGGTGGAGCACTCCACTCATGGCTCCTTGCACGCTCCGTCCGCCCTCTGCCGCCGACACCCCTGCCTCGATTCCCGCCGTCGTTGACCCGTCCGGTGTGACCTTTTTCAGCCCGGCGGGTATATCCCTCCTGGTCGGGTCCTGTATCCGGGCCCGAACGCCGGGCGTGGAGCCGCGGCTGGCGTCCCCGCTGGTTCGGGTCCGCAGACTCCAGGAACCCGTCGGGACGCAGGATCTCCCGCCGGTGTACGCGACGACGGAGGAGGCCCTGATTGATGACCGAAGGTGACCAGACGGATTCCGCCAACGCCACGCGAACGCGACAACGGAGGGGAAGCGACTTCGCCGTCCTCTCCCGGACCGTCGACGAGTCCGGACTGCTGAGAAAGAGACCGGGCCACTACACGTTACGGATCACCCTCACACTCTCACTGCTCGCCGCGACCTGGACGGCCTTCGTGCTGATCGGGCCCTCCTGGTGGCAGATGGTGACGGCCGCGGTGCTCGCGGTGCTCTTCACCCAGACGGCCTTCATCGGGCACGACGCCGGGCACCAGCAGATCTCCGCCAGCCAGCGGGTCAACCGCCTGATCGGACGGATCCACGGCAACCTGTTGGTGGGACTGGGGTTCGGCTGGTGGGTCGGCAAGCACGACCGCCACCACGCACACCCCAACCACGAGGGAAGGGACCCCGACATCGCCGGGGCCGCCCTGGCCTTCAGCCGGGAGCAGGCCCTGCTGCGCCGACGGGGCCCGGCCCGGTGGCTGGCACGCAGCCAGGCGTGGCTGTTCTTCCCGATGCTGCTCCTGGAGGCCTTCCACCTGCACGTCGCCTCGGTGCGCGAGCTGGCCAGGGACACGCTGCCGGTGCGGGCCCGCGTCCTGGAGGGTGCGCTCCTGGCGCTCCACTTCGGCGGCTACCTCACGATCGTCCTGCTCACGCTCACCCCACTCCAGGCGCTGTGCTTCGTCCTGGTGCACCAGGGCCTGTTCGGCCTGTACATGGGGTGCTCCTTCGCGCCCAACCACAAGGGCATGCCCGTCCTCGAGGAGGGGACCAAGGCGGGCTTCCTGCGCCGCCAGGTCCTGACCTCCCGCAACATCCGAGGCGGGCCGCTGACCGACCTGGTCCTGGGCGGACTGAACTACCAGATCGAGCACCACCTGTTCCCGTCGATGCCCAGGCCCAACCTGCGCCGCGTGCAGCCGCTGGTCCGGGCCGCGTGTGAGCGGTACGGGCTGGCCTACCACGAGACGGGCCTGCTGCACTCCTACGCCGAGGTGCTGCGGCACCTGCACAGGGTGGGCGGGCCGCTGCGTCCGGAGCTGGAGTACTGAGCACCTTTCCCGCAGGGCTTCGCGCCGGGCGGTGACCCGGTACACGTGCGGGCCCGCATGTCCGCGCACGCCCCGTGGGACGCTCGGTGTCCTCCCGGGCTCCCGGGCACGCGAAGGCCCCGGCCAGCGGACTTCCCCGCTGGTCGGGGCCTCCTGTTTTTTCGGTGCGGGTCCGGGTGCGGTTACGGCGTGACCCGCTGGCCCCCGAAGGTCACGACCAGGGTGCCGTCGGCGGCGTAGGACCAGTCCAGGCCGCCGTCGTAGGAGGAGCACCGCGACCCGTTCGAGCCGGACCAGAACTGGTTCGAGCTGTCCGAGTTGCCGATGATCCGGTCGTTGGACCCGCTGTCGCACGAGGTGTTGTTCCGGAACACCGAGGAGCCTCCGTCGAAGTTGAAGTTGCGCTCCTCGTTGCCGATGCTGACGTTGTCCGAGACCGTCATCGAGCCGGTGTTCCTGTTGTAGGTGAACCCGTGCTTGCCGTTGTCGTAGGCGATGTTGCCCGTGATGACGTGGTCGACCCCGATGTCCTCGCCGCCGAGCTTGAAGCCGTTGCGGTCGCCGTTCCCGGCCTGGGAGCCGTCGCTGAGGACGCCGTTCTCGTAGGCCAGGGAGTCCTCGATGGTCACGGCGCCGATGGGGCCGGTCTCGCTCTTGGTGTAGAGGTCCCAGCCGTCGTCGATGTTGTTGTGGGCCACGGCGTGGCGGAACACGTTGCCGGGACCGGAGGTGAGCTTGGCGGCGAAGCCGTCGGCGTCCTCCCCGTCGGAGTCGGCGTTGTCGTGCGACTCCGCGCTCAGGATGAGGTTGTGGGCGGGCCACTCGCTCTCGGGGGTGCTGGAGACGCGGCGCGAGAGCTGGAGGCCGGTGTCGCGGTTGAAGCGGGTCACCGTGCCCTCGATGACGTTGTGGCTGCCGCTGACGAAGATGCCGTTGTCCCCGGCGTGCTCGACGACGATGCCCTCGATGTGCCAGTAGGACGCCTCCAGCGCCAGGCCGCGGTTGGTGGAGTCCTCGCTCTGGGCGGAGAAGTTCAGTACCGGGGTCTCACCCGGGTAGGCGGACAGCTCCGTGCGGTCGCCCGCGGTGCCGTCGCTGCCCTGCGGGATGGTGACCGTGTCCGGGAGCCCGTAGGTGCCGCCGCGCATGTGGATCGTCCCGCCGGGCTCGATCCGGTCGATGGCCGAGGTGAGCGTGGTGGGGTCGGACTCGGTGCCGTCCGCGCCCGCGCTGCCGCCCGGAGCCACGTACAGGGCGGAGGCCGTCGGCGGGTTGTCGTCGTCACCGCCGCCGTCGTCGCCACCACCGTCGTCACCGCCGCCGTCGTCGCCACCGCCGCTCACCTCCACGTCGAGGTAGTCGACGTTGGGCATGCCCTGGGAGCCGGTCGGGTCGAACCGGATCGTGTTGTCGCCCTCCTCCAGCTGCACGGTGAGCGTCTTGGTCGCCCACTCGTCCCAGTCGCCGGTGCCCTCGAAGGAGACCGACGCCGCCCGGGAGCCGTTCACGAGGACGTCAGCGGGGCGGGCGGAGGAGGTGCCGTTGGCGAAGTGCACGGTCAGCGTGGCCGTTCCCGGGGCGGAGGCGTTCACGCTGAACTGCACGTGGGCGCCCTCCTCGTTCTCGGTGTCGCAGAACCCGTCGCCGGAGTAGCCCGGCCACTCGGTTTCGATGCTGCCGTTGCAGGAGGCTGAGGAGCCCTCGGCCTCGTAACGGGTGGTGGCGGCGTGCGCCGTGGTGCCGGAAAGCGTGACGAGCGTGCCTGCCAGCAGGACGGCGCACGCGAGGGCGGGTCTCGTTTTCATCGTTCGTCTCCAGGGGGGTTGGTGCGTCTGACCATTGGGACGGTGAACGGAAGGGGGCGGTGGTCCTGGGGGACGGGGACCGGAGGTCGGCTGGGGGACGGGGACGTGGCGGGTGCGGGCCGGTGCGGCCGGTCGTGCGGCGGCGGTGCCGCGGGAGGCGGCCGTGCCAACGAAACGGTGGCACCCGTAGTACGGAAAGCGCTTTCAACGGAGAAGTTAAGTGTTCGTTCCCAACACGTCAACGGTCTTGTTCTCTGTGTGGATTCGTGTTAAAGGGGCGGAGTTCTTCCTGTTCGGGGCGGTGCTCGTTTTTTCGAAACTGCTCTGCGCCGAGCTTCGTCACGCTCGGGTGCGGCGGTGGTGCTGTGCGTTCGGGGCGCGCGGGCTTCCGTTTGTGAGCCCAGTGGGAAATGAGGTACGCAAGTGAAGAATGGTATTTCGGTCGCGTTCGGGCGGCGCGCTTTGTGAGAGTGCTGACCTGGCCTGACGGCATGGTCGGAGATGCGGAACCAGACGGTACGGAAAGCCCTTACCAAGCAATCGGTGAACACTGGCGCCGTGCGACGCCAGGAGGCGGACAGGGGCTTCCGGGGTGCCGGGGTGCCTGGGGCCTTCCGAGTGTGGAGGGTGTTCGGGCCTTCGGGACGGTCAGCGTCCCGTTCCGGGCCTCCGGGGTCTTATGGGGTCTCCGGGGCCTCCGAGACGCCCCGGGCCTCCGGGGCCTTCTGGGCCCTCTGGGGTGTTCTGACCTGCGATATGGCCCGGGTCTTCGGAACCTAGGGGGCCTCTGGGGCCCCCGTGCCCTCGTCGGGGTCGGGGACATTCGCGACCCGCCGCGTGCGCAGGCGTCCGCACATCCCGAACGCCGGGGGCCCCGGCCTCGGCTCGGTGCGCACCACGGCGGCCTCCCGCATGATCCCCGGGTCGCCCCCGGCCAGCGCCGCGAGCTGATCCCGGGTCCGCTCCACCTCCCGTTCCACGCCCTCGCGCCAGATCTCCCGCCACTCCTCCACGCGCGGCCGCACGATGCGCGCCGCGAGCCGGTGGAACTCCTCCAGCGCCCCCGCGCCCTCCTCCCGGACCGACGCGACCAACTCCAGGTAGCCCCGCATGGCCAGGTCGCGCCGGGCCCGCGCCCGCTCCGCGCGCAGCTCCTCGGGCCCCTCCGCGGGCAGGGCCGCCGCGGCGGCGTAGGCTCCGTGGTCGGCCAGCACCTCGCGCGGGAAGGTGAACACCGCGTCGCCCGCCTCGGGCAGGCCCGCGTTCTGCATGACCACGGTGATCTCCAGCCCGCCGGAGTTCACCAGCCGGTGCACCGTGCCCGGGGCGAACCACAGCACGGCGCCGGCCGCGAGCGGGTCGGCCGCGACGCCCCGCGGGGTGACCGTGTGCACCTCGCCCTCGCCCGCGACCACCACGTAGGCCTCCGACGACGCGGTGTGGACGTGGGGCGTGCCGCCGTGCAGGCCGTCGGGGGCCTCCCAGTCGTAGACCCGCAGGCCGCTGACGGCGGTGCCGCCGGGGAAGCGGGGCGTGCTCATGGCGCCTCCTCCCCGGGCGCGTACTCCCGCGCGAGCGCACCGACCTCGTCGGCGGCGCACACCCGGTCGACGAACACCAGGCGGTGGCGCAGGTTCAGCGTGTGGTCCGGCTCCAGGACGATCTCCTCGTCGAAGGACGGGGAGGGGCTGAACACGGGGAAGGGCTCGCTCCGGACGAACCACCTGATCGGGACGGAGGCGCTCGTGGTCCCGGCGTAGGCCAGGACGGTCGCGCCGCCGTCGATCTCGTCGTGCTGGCCGCTGAAGGCGATCCAGTTCGCCTCCGTGCCCATGACGTCGGCGCCGGTGAGGCCGGTCGCGCTGACCACGTCGCCGCCGGTCCACGACCGGGGGCCGCGCCAGAAGAGCCCGGTGTAGCCCGCGGCGGCGCGTCCATGGGTGGTGGGGCTGCCCAGCTCGAGCACCTCCCCGCGCACGTTGGTCAGCGAGGTCGCGAAGTCCAGCGCCCAGATCCCCCGTTCGCGGTCCACCGAGTGGAACCGGTGGGTGCGCACCTCGGCGATCCACCGCTCGCCGCCCGAACTCGTCCAGGCCAGGCGCTCGGTGACCGAGACGCCGTCCCCGTCCCGGGCGACGGAGGTGAACCCCTCGTGGCCGATGCCGCCGTTGTTGCCCAGCCACTGGTAGCCGTCGCCGCGGACGAAGGTCGGCCCTCCCCAGAAGTTCTGCCCCGAGACGTGGGACCAGGTCATCTGTAGGCCCTTGTGCCACCGGTGGTCCCACGGCCGGAACGCGGTCAGCGGCGCGCCGCTGAGGGTGCGCAGGGGGTGCAGGTAGGGCTTGGGCGACTCGGTGGCGGGGGAGTCGGGACGCAGCACGTAGCGCGCGATCTCGACCCCGCCCACCGCCACCGTGAGCGCGTCGCCGTCTTCGGTCAGGGTGGGGGTCTCAGACACCTGTGGTCGCCTCCGTTCGAGTGAGGACGGCCGCGGCGGTGTCCGCGTCGCCCCCGTGCATCGCGTGGTAGAAGCCGTCGTCGGGGGTCAGGTCCCGCCGACGCGCCGTCGTGCCGGTCAGGGCCGACCGGTACATCCCCGCGACGAGTTCGAGCGCGCGCCGCCCGTCGCGGCCGCTGGCGCGGGGCCGCTCCCCGCGTCCCATCGCGTCGAGCAGCGCGGCGAGCTGGGCCCGGTGCGAACTCGGCTGGTCCTCCACCGGCGGCCAGGACGCGACCGCGTCGGTGTCGCGCACGTGCGGCGCCGGGGTCCAGCGCCAGTGCGCGTTGTCGTAGCCGTAGAGGTGTTCCAGCTCGACCGTGGCGTGCTCGAAGTCGAAGCGCAGGTAGCTGGTCTCGCGGGGCGAGAGCAGGCTGTTGGCCACGGAGACGGTCGCGCCCGACTCCAGGCGCACGATCGCCATCGACACGTCCTCGGTCTCGGTGGACCGCGCGGTCGTGGACATCACGGCCGTGACCTCGGACCAGTCGCCGAGCAGGGAGAGCATGAGGTCCATCTGGTGGATGCCGTGGCCCATGCTCGGGCCGCCTCCCTCGGTCTCCCACCGGCCGCGCCAGGGGACCTCGAAGTAGTCCGGGGCGCGGAACCACAGGGTGTTGCACACGCCGACGAGCGGGCGGCCGAGCGTGCCCTCGGCGAGGTGGCGGCGCAGGCGCTCGGCGCCGGAGCCGAACCGGTGCTGGAACACGTAGCTGACGAAGGGGCCGTGCTCGCCTCCCTCGTGGGCGCGGACCTCGTCGTACTCGGCGAGGGAGAGCGCGGGCGGCTTCTCACACCACACCCAGGACCCGGCGTCCAGGCTCGCGATCACCGCGTCCTTGTGCGCGACGGGCGGCGTGCACACGATCACGAGGTCGGGGGACTCCGCGCGCAGCAGGGCGTCGAGGTCGGTGTAGCGGCCGGGCACGCCCCACTCGTCGGCGGTCGCGGCCACGAGGGACGCGTCGAGGTCGGCCAACGCGACCACGTCGACCCTGTCGCCCAGGGCGGCGAGCGCGGGCAGGTGCCTGCCGCGGGCGATGCCGCCGCTTCCGACGACGGCTACGCGAATCGGTGAACTGGTACTCGGCACTGGCACACCCCTCGGATCACGAACCCATGGTGAACGTTCACTTTCTGCGGCCGGGTCTAAAATAGTGATCGTTCACATCCGCAGTCAAGACCGATCCCGCCGACGGACGCCGCCGACGGGCCCCGCCGAAGGAGGAGTCGATGGCCGATCCCGAACCGCCGAGGCGTCGACCGACCATCATGGAGGTCGCCCGCCTGGCGGGCGTCTCCCACCAGACCGTCTCGCGCTACCTGCGCTTCGAGGGCGGGCTCAAGGAGGCGACCCGCGAACGCGTCGACGCCGCGGTCCGCGAGCTCAACTACCGCCCCAACCTCGTGGCCCGGTCGATGCGCACGCGCCGGACCGGGCGCCTGGCGATCCTCCTGCCCGGCGTGCCCACCGCCAGCCCGAGCCGGTTGCTCGCCGGGGCCATCGCGACCGCCCACGCGGAGGGCTTCGTCGTCGAGGCGCTGAGCATGGACGGCGGGATCGGGGCCCGGACCGAGCGCATGCTCGAACTCGCCGACTCGGGCCAGGTGGAGGGCATCCTCTCCCTGGCACCCGTCGCCCCCGACAGCCTCCGGGGCGCGGGCGAGGGCGCCTCCGTGGTCGTCTCCGCCGACTACGACGACGCGATGCGCGGCCTGGGCGAGATCGCCGACGGGTCGATCGTCGCCGACCTCGTCGAGGGGCTGGCCAAGGCCGGGCACCGGCGCTTCCTGCACGTGTCCGGCCCCCTCCAGTACGCCTCGGCGCGGGGGCGCAGGCAGACCTACCTGGAGACGGTCGAACGCCTGGGGCTGGAGTCCCACGGCGTGGTCGACGGCGACTGGTCGGCCGGGTCCGGCGCCGAGGCCGTGCGCTCCCTGCCCGAGGACAGCGGGGTCAGCGCCGTCATCGCGGGCAACGACGTGGTCGCGGCGGGCGTGGTCCGCGGGGCGATGGAACGCGGGTGGAGCGTGCCGGGCGACCTGAGCGTGACGGGGTGGGACAACAACCCGGTGGGCGCCTACCTGTCGCCCTCGCTCACGACGGTCGACGTGGACCTCGAACGGCTGGGCGGCAGCGCCATGCGCCGCCTGGTCGCGGCTGTGCGGGGCACGGTGGCGGAGGTCGGGAACGAGCCGCTCAACACGATCCTGTGGCGCGAGTCCACCGGCCCGGGGCCCTGGCGCTGACGGCGGCTGCGTGCCGCGCGGGACTGTGCGATGTGACACCGCACAGGTAACGGCGTATGACGTGCGTGTTTCGGAAGTGTCGCGTACCGGGCTGTCGTTGTGCACATGCCTATCGCCGCGTGCCCAATCCGCTGCGAATCGCCATTGTTCGCCAGCTCACAGTTGCTGCAACCTGGAATGAAATCCCAGGTGGGAACGGCATGGACCGTGCGGCACCATCAGGGGTGGGACCGCGTGCGCCCTCCACGGCGCGGGCGGGTCCACGCCCGCCGCCGAACGCCCGCGCGGTACGTCCGGCGGGTCCGGTACGTCCGTGCGGCACGTCGGGTTCGCCCGGCGGGTCCGGTACGCCCGGTCTGTCTGCCCGTCCGGCGGATCCGGCACGCCGGTCCGTCCGGCCGCGCGCCCCGCCTGGGACCCAACCGCCGCAGCCGTCCCAACCGCTCCACCCCACGGAGAACGCCTCCAGCATGCTCGACCTCAAACTGACCAACGCCCGTATCCGCACGGTCGACGACGACCGGCCCCGCGCCACGGTGCTCGGCATCGCCGCCGGGCGCGTCCTCGGCCTGGACGAGGAGGTCGCCGACCTGCCCGCGCGCAGGACGGTCGACTGCGGCGGCGCCGTGGTCGTCCCCGGCTTCGGGGACGCGCACAACCACATGGCGTGGTTCGGCCAGTCGCTCGCCGAGCTGGAGCTGGAGACGGTGTCCACCCTGGACGCCCTCTACGACGCGGTCGCCCGCGCGGCCGCGACGCTGCCCGAGGGCACGTGGATCGTCGGCTCCGGCTACGACGACGCCCTGCTCGGCGCCCACCCCGACCGCCACGGCCTCGACCGGGCCGGGAGCGGCCGACCCGTGTGGCTCAAGCACCGCTCCGGCCACATGTGCACCGTCAGCAGCGCGGTCCTGCGCCAGGCCGGGATCGACACCGCCGTGTCCGACACCGCCGCGGCCGACCCGGACGGGGGAGTGATCGTCCGAGACGGCGCGGGCGCCCCCACCGGTCTGCTCCAGGAGCGCGCGCAGGAACTGGTGACCGCGCTGGTCATGCCCTACCCCGTGACCGAACTCGCCGACGCGCTCGCGCGCGCCTCCCGGGTCTACGCCTCCGAGGGCCTCACCCACGTCGTGGAGGCGGGCATCGGGCGCGGGCTGATCGGCCGCACCCCCGTGGAGGCCGCCGCCTACCAGCTCGCCCGCGACCGCGGCGAGCTGCTTCCCCGGGTCGAGCTCATGGTCGCCGCCGACAACATGCACCCGCTGGGCGGGCACGCCGACGACGGTATCGACACCGGCATCGACCTGGGGCTGCGCACCGGCTTCGGTGACGACCGGCTGCGCCTGGGGCCGATGAAGATCTGGCTCGACGGATCCCTCATCGGCCGCACCGCCGCCGTCACCGAACCGCTCTGCGGGCACGGCCACGGCGTGTACCAGAACTCCCCGGAGGAGATGCGCGCGCTGGTCGTCGCCGCCCACCGGGCGGGATGGCGCGTGGCCGCGCACGCCATCGGCGACGACGCCGTCGACGTCGCCCTGGAGGCGTTCGCCGAGGCGCAGCGTGCGCTGCCGCGCCCCGACGTGCGCCACCGCATCGAGCACGCGGGCGTGGTGCGCCCGGACCAGCTGCCCCGCATCGCCGAGGCGGGCCTGGTCCCCGTGCCCCAGCCCCGGTTCCTGTACGCCCTGGGCGACGGCATGGCCGCCGCCGTGGGCCCGGACCGCGTGCCCTGGCTCTACCGGCACCGGTCCTTCCTCGACCACGGGCTGCGCGTTCCGGGCAGCTCGGACCGGCCGGTCGCCCCGGGTGCGCCGCTCCTGGGCATGGAGTCGATGGTGGAGCGCGCGACCGCCTCGGGAACCGTACTGGCCGCCGACGAGCGTGTCAGCGCCGAGCAGGCCCTGCGGGCCTACACCATGGACGCGGCCTGGGCCAGCCACGACGAGCACCGCAGGGGCAGCCTGACCCCCGGCAAGCTCGCCGACCTGGTGGTTCTGGACCGTGACCCCGTGGACACCGCGGAGGAGGGCATCGGCACGATCCGCGTCCTGGCGACCCTCGTCGGCGGGGAGTGCGTGCACGGTGCGGAGAACCTCGACGGTCTGGCCTGACCCGGTCCGACACGGCCCGCTCCGACCTGGGCCGTGCTGATCCGACCAGGACCGGTCCGTCCCGACCCGTGCCCGACGGGCGGCACCGGGCGAACGTCCGCCCGGCCCCGCCCCATCCCCCAGCGAATAGGAGAAACCAACGTTGACTTCCTCTCCTGCCTGAAGGCAGGAGAATCCGGAACCACCTACCGGTGGTTCGAGGCCAGGGCCTCGTCACGGGTCGCCCCGTGGCCTTCCTGCTTCGTCGCCGGTCGCCCCGTCCGGGAGGACTCCCGTTGAGGTCTCACACCAGCTCCCGCCCCTACTGTGTGGGCTTCGCCATGATCACACAGCGGGGGCCCGACCCCAACCGCCAGCCCGGCGGCTTCGAGATTGAGCGCCGCGTTCACGTCCCGATCATGGGCCACCTCGCACCGGGGGCATGTCCACGTCCGTACGTGCAGCGGCAACGACGCGTGCACGTATCCGCACCCGGGAGTCGAGCACGCCTTGGAGGAAGGAAAGAACCGGTCCACGACCACCAGGTCCCGCCCGTACCAGGCGCACTCGTACTCCAACATCGTGCGCAGCTCACGCCAGGCCGCATCCGAGATCGCCCGGGCGAGTCTGCGGTTCCTGACCAGGTTGCGCACCGCCAGGTCCTCGATCACGACCACTTGGTTCTCGCGGACGAGTCGAGTAGAGAGCTTGTGCAGGAAATCCCGACGCCGGTCCATGATGCGGGTGTGCGCCCGCGCCACCCTGCGCCGCGCCCTGTCCCGGTTCGCGCTGCCCTGGGCCTTACGCGACAGCGCCCGCTGTGCCTTGGCCAGCCTGGCGCGGTCGCGTCGCTCGTGGTGGGGGTTGGCCATCTTCTCCCCCGTGGACAACGCCACCAGCGACGTCACACCCATGTCCACACCCACCGCGTCGTTGGCGGCCGGAGCCGACTCGACGGTGTCCTCGCACAGCAGCGAGACGAACCAGCGCCCGGCCGCGTCACGCGAGACCGTCACCGTCGAGGGGCGCGCTCCTTCGGGCAGGGGCCGCGACCACACCACGTCGAGCGGGTCGGTCATTTTGGCCAGGGTGAGCTGGCCGTCGCGGTAGCGGAACGCGCTCGCGGTGTACTCCGCCGAGGCCCGGGACTTCTTCTTCGACTTGAAGCGCGGGTAGCGCGCACGCTGGTCGAAGAAGTTGCCGAACGCGGTGTGCAGGTGGCGCAGCGTCTGCTGGAGGGGGACGCAGGAGACCTCGGTGAGGAAGGACAGCTCCTCGGTCTTCTTCCAGGCGGTGAGCATGGCCGAGGTGTGGGAGTAGCCCACCCGTTCCCGGCGCTGCTGTCAGACGGCGGTGTGTTCAGCCAGGGTCCGGTTGTAGACCAGGCGCACGCACCCGAACGTGCGCGACAGCTCGGCCGCCTGCGCATCGGTCGGATAGAAGCGGTACCGATAGGCCCGCTTCACGCTCTTCCTGGCCATGGCACACACCGTAGCGGCCGCCCTGCGGTCGCGTGAGCAAAATCCAACAGAAAGTCACAGAAAGGAGAGGGCGTGTTCTTCCCGTCCTGAAGGACGGGGTATCCACGTCCGACAAACAGATGAGTGACCTCGACCCAGAGGCGACCGAGGAGCGCCCGGCCCGGGGCGGGCCGGAGGTGAGCGGTCGCGACGCGGGCCGGATCGCCTTCGCGGCCTTCGTCGGCACCGCCCTGGAGTGGTACGACTACTTCCTCTTCGGCACGGCCGCCGCGCTCGTGTTCAACCGGCTGTACTTCACGACGCTGGACGCCACGGCCGCCACCCTGGCCGCGTTCGCCACCTTCGGCGTCGGCTTCGTCGCGCGTCCGCTGGGCGCGGTGCTGTTCGGCTGGATGGGCGACCGGATCGGACGGCGACCGGCGCTGCTGATCACCGTGGTCTCCATCGGTGTGGCCACCGGACTCATCGGCCTGCTGCCCGACTTCGCCTCGATCGGCATCGCCGCTCCGCTGCTGCTGGCCCTGCTCCGGCTCGTGCAGGGCGTCGCGGTCGGCGGCGAGTGGGGCGGCGCGGTGACCATCGCCGTCGAGCACGCCCCGCCGGACAAGCGCGGGCGCTACGCGGCGCTGCCGCAGATCGGGTCGCCCGTGGGCACCCTGCTCTCCTCGGGCGCCTTCTCGCTGGTCCTGCTCCTGCCCGCCGAGCAGTTCGACTCCTGGGGCTGGCGCCTGCCGTTCCTGGCGGCGTTCCCGCTGCTGCTGATCGCGGTCTACATCCGCCAGAAGGTGGAGGAGTCGCCGGTCTTCGAGGAGATGGAGAAGCAGGAGAAGCGCTCCAAGGTCCCCGCGATCGACGTGTTCCGCCACGCGTGGGGCAGGCTCCTCATCGCGATCGCCTCCGCCATGCTGGGCGTCGGCGGCTTCTACGTCATGACGACGTTCGCCATCAGCTACGGCACCGACACCCTCGGGCTGTCGCGCAGCCTCATGGTCAACGCCACCCTGGTCGCCGCGGTGGTGCAGATCGCCGTGATCGTCTACTTCGGGCGCCTTGCCGAGAAGCTCGGCCCCGGCCGCGTCACCATGTGGGGCGGTATCGCCACGGCGGTGATCGCCTTCCCGGTGTTCTGGATGATCGACACCGCCTCGCCGGTGCTGGTGGTGCTGGCGGTGGCCGCGGGCGTGGGCTTCCTGTCCATCGCCTACGCGGTCTCCGGCGCGCTGCTCACCGAGCTGTTCCCGGCGCACCTGCGCTACAGCGGCGTCGCGCTGGCCTACAACCTGGCCGGTGCCCTGAGCGGCTTCCTGCCGTTCATCGCGACGGCCCTGCTGGAGAGCGCGGACGGCCGGTCCTGGGTGGCCTCGGCGCTGTTCCTGGGCATCGCCCTGGTCACGGCGGTCGGCGGTTTCTACGGCGAGCGGCTGCGCGTGCGCGACGACGTGGTGGTGCGCTGACCTCAGGGAGGAGAACGCGACGGGCGGTGACCGGAGTCTTCCGGTCACCGCCCGTTCGGCGTTCCGTGCTCGCCCACACGCGCACGAGGGGTCGGCGGGTGCCGCGTCGCCGGGCGGCGAGGGCGGTCGCGCTCCCGGACGCACCGAGGGGCCCGCGCACGTCGCGCGGACCCCTCGGTGCTCTCCGGCTCAGACGCCGGACGGTGCGCTCACGCGCGCCCGGGGGTGTAGGACCCTTCGGAGGCCAGCTCGCCCGCGCCGAGCCGCCGGACCACGTCGGTGAGCACCGCCAGGCCCGCGACCAGGTCGGAGTCCTCGGTGTACTCGCCCTCGTTGTGGGACACGCCCCCGACCGAGGGCACGAAGAGCATGACCGTGGGCACGCGCTCCTTCATGTTGATGGAGTCGTGACCGGCCACGGTCATGACCTCGCCGCTGCTCAGGCCCAGGCTCCAGGCGCTGGCGCGGGCCAGGGCCACGCCCTCGGGCTGGTAGGGGTTGACGCCCCAGGAGTGGGAGAGCGTCTGCTCGACGGTGACGGAGGCCGCCGCCTCGATGCGGGCGACCTGCTCCTGGAGCAGCCGGTCGGCCTCGGCGAGCACCTCCTCGTCGTGCGAGCGCAGGTCGAGCAGCAGTTCGGCACGCGAGGGCACCACCACCGGCGAGTTCGGGTAGACGTCGAGCTGGCCCACGGCCGTGTGCAGGACCCCGGGGAACCGGTCGGCCAGCTCGCGTGCGGCGACGACCAGCATGGAGGCGCCCACGAGCGCGTCCCGACGGTCGGCCATCACGGTCGCCCCCGAGTGCGCCTGCTCCCCGTGGACGGTGACCGCGTACTTGCGCGCGGCCCAGCTGGCGCTGACCAGGCCGATCGTGGTGGAGGACTCTTCCAGGACGCGCCCCTGCTCGACGTGGATCTCGGCGCAGAAGGCGGCCTCGGGGCCGTCACCCTCTCCCAGGAAACCCGTCGGGGCCAGGGCCTCGGCCACCGTGACCCCGTCCGCGTCGCGCGCGGCCAGCGCCGTCTCCAACGGGAGCGAACCGGTGTAGACGGCGCTGCCCATCATGGAGGGCGTGAAGCGCGAGCCCTCCTCGTTGAACCAGTTCACGACCGCGAGGTTGTACACGGGCGCGGGAGCTCCGGCGGCGGAGTCCTGCTCGGCGATCCGGAAGACGGCGTGGGCGGCGGCCAGCACGCCGTAGGCCCCGTCGTAGCGCCCCGCCGTGGGCTGGGAGTCCATGTGCGAGCCGACGACCACGTAGGGGGCGCCCGGCACCCGCTCCAGCAGGCCGAACTGGTTGCCGACGCGGTCGTAGACCACCCGCAGCCCCCGCTCGACCAGGAGTCCCTCCAACCACCGCCGCTGGGCGATGTCGGGCCCGGTGGCGGCCTGCCGGTCGACGCCCCCCGACGGCGTGGCGCCGAAGGCGCTCATGGCCCGGAAGTCCTCCAGGAAGCGGGTGTCGGCGGACGACGCGTCCTGCGACGGACCCTGTTCGTGTGCGGTCATGGCGGTGTTCCTCTCGAAGAACGTCGGGTCGCGGGGGGTCGGGCGTGGGCCACGTCCATCCTCGCCACGCGCCCCGCGCCGCTCAATCGTCATCCACACAAGATTCCCCCGGGGTGCTGTGCATGTGCACATAGACTCGGTGCCGCATGTCGCGCGCCGGACGCCGGAAGCCGAACGCCGCCGAGACGCACGAAGGGAGGCGGTCGTGACGGACCCCGCGGAGCAGGCCCCGCCCGCCGACGAGCCCCGCTCCTGGGCGGGCATGGTCGAGCTGCTCGCCGAGGACCGGGAGAACCTCGTCGAGGACTTCCTCCAGCGCCTGGCGGCCCTGGGCAACTACACCGACGGCATGGTTTCCGACTCCGACCTGCGCCAGAGCGCGACGGAGACCTTCGACATGCTCACCCGGCGGATCGCCGGAGTGCCCCTACCGGACCACCTGCGCGACCTCTCCACCCGCCTGGGTGTGCGCCGGGCCCGCCAGGGAGTGGCGCGCGAGCACCTGCTGGAGGCGGTCCGGCTCGACTTCCGCGTGCTCTGGGCGGGCCTGGTGCGCGCGGGCGGGCCCGGCTCCTCGCAGATCCTCGTGCTGCACGCCGAGGAGATCCTGACCACGGTCGAGCAGTACATCAGCGACGTGCAGGCCGCCTTCCTGGAGGAGCGGGCCGCCCTGGAACGCGACTCCCGGGCCGCGGCGGCCCAGGCGTTCTCCCGGCTGCTCAACTCCGGGAGCCGGGCCGCCGCCGTGGCGTCCGAGGTGGCGGGCACCCTGGGGCTCCCTGAGCACGGGACCTTCGACGTGGCCTTCGTCGTGCCGCCCCCGGAGCGGGAGCAGCGGTCCGCGGCCCGCGTCCGCGAACGCGGCGGTGGCCTGGCGTGGGAGTTCGACGACGGCGTCGCCCTGGTGCGCGAGAGCGGCCGGACGCCGTGGCCGGACCTGGCCCCGGGGGCCTCGGGGGGACTGGTCGCGCGGGTGCGGGGGCTGGCCGCGGTCCCCGCCTCCGTCGAGGCGGCCCGCGTCCTGTCCGGCTACGCCGACACCGGCGGCGGGTTCGTCCGGGAGGAGGACGTCTGGTCCGCCATCGCCCACGACCAGCTGCGCGGTCTGATCCCCGGTTTCGGACGCGACCGCGTGGAGCGCTTCGAGCGGCTCGACGGGGACAGCCGGGCGCGGCTGCTGGAGACGCTGACCCACTACGCCGCCACGGGGTCGGTCAAGGCCACCGCCGAGGCCCTGTACTGCCACCGCAACACGGTGGTCAACCGGCTCCAGGCGTTCCGCGAGACCACGGGCCTGGACCTGACCGTTCCGGCCGAGGCCGCCCAGGCCCTGGTGCTGTTCTCGGGCCGCGGCGGCGCCGGGCGCGGGTGAGGTCCCCTGAGGTCGGTGAGGTCCCCTGAGGTCGGTGAGGTCCCCTGAAGCCCCCGCGTGCAGCACGGGCGGCCCGGGAGGTGGTCCCGGGCCGCCCGTGGCGGCCTCCGTGCGCTGAGGGGCTCTTCGAGGAAGGCGGGTGGGGACGCCGTCAGTTCACGCGCACCGCCGTGAAGATCTCGGCCTTGTCCCCGTCCTCGTCCACCGTTCGGCCGGTGGCGGCGAAGTCGAAGGAGGCGTCCTCACGCTTGAAGCGGTAGCTCTTCTTCGGTGAGGCCACCTTGGTGAAGGTCCCGTCGAGGTCGCGGATGCCGACGAAGTCGACGGTGTCGGGGACGACCAGCTTGATGCGCTTCATGCTCGGCTGGGTGATCCGCATGCTTCCTCTTTCTTGCTCGGTACTCCTCCTGTGTGACGGCAGCACTCTCCGTCTGGTGCCCAGGTCATTCCCCATAACGGAACGATAAAAATCAGGACAGCGATTTTCGTGTGCTCCGTGTCGCTCCGAGGGGGTGCGCCGAACCGGGGTGAACGTGGCGAAAGGAGCATGTGAACTGCGGAAACGCCCTGCCGCGGTCGGGTCGGGGCCGGGCCCCGAGTCGGGCAATCTACCCAGGGCCACAAAGGGGTTTCTTTTCCGACCGAAAACCGTCCTGTGGTTGCGCCCGCGGTGTGTCCGCCCTCAGCCGCCCGCGTTGAGCCACCGGACGGAGAGGTCGAGCGCGGTCGCGAACGCCGTCCAGGCCCAGCAGGGACGCGCGGGTGGACGGGGTATGCGAGGCGGTCGCGGCGGTCATGGCTTATCCCCGTGGTCGGAGGTCGGCGTCTGGTCGGTGCGGGCGCCCGGCCCGTGTGCCCGTACCGCTACCTCCGATCTTTCCTCATTAAACAAGTATCTTGGAAAGCGTGAAGAAAAAGAACCGGGAACGCGGCCGCGCCAAGAAGGCGCTGGGGATCGCCGCGCTCGCCCTGACGCTCCTGCTCGTCCTCGCGGTCGGCGGCTTCGCCGTCTGGGCGCTCAACCCCTACCAGGCGCAGCCGCGGGCGCTGCGGGAGGCGGTCGCCACCCCCGGCGTGGAGGTGGCCGCGACCGACGACGCCGTGGTCGTCGCCTCCACCCACGCCCCACCCGAGGCCGGAGTCGTCTTCTACCCGGGCGCGCGCGTCGCACCCGAGGCCTACGTCGCGCCCTGGGCGCGGATCGCCGCCGACAGCGCCGTACGGGTGGTCATCCCGCGGATGCCGCTGAACTTCGCGGTGTTCGACACCGACCGCGCCGACCGCGCCATCGCCGACCACGGCGACGGAGCCGACACGTGGTACGTGGGCGGGCACTCGCTGGGCGGCGCGATGGCCGCCTCCCACCTCGGCGGGCGCACGGACGACACGGTCGTCGGGCTGGTCCTGTGGGGCTCCTACGCCACGGAGGGCGCGGGCCTGGCCGAACGCGAGGACCTCGCGGTCATCTCGGTCTCGGGCAGCCGGGACGGCCTGTCCGACCCGGCGACGGTCGAGGAGAACCGCGTGAACCTGCCGCCCGGCGCGCACACGCACCAGATCCAGGGGATGAACCACGCCCAGTTCGGCGCCTACGGGGCCCAGGCGGGAGACCTCCCCGCCGACATCGGCGACGCCGAGGCCCACCGCCGCCTCGCCGCGGTGATGGCCGACTTCCTGGAACGGTAGGACCCGCACGTGCCAGGAGCCCGTACCCCCGAGGCGGTACGGACTCCTGGCACGAGGGGGACGTGCGCCTTACGCGGCCGCGGAGCGGGAACCGCGTACCAGCACCACGGCGGCCAACAGGGCGTCCTCCGCCTCCTCCAGCGCGGCCCGGACATGGTGCCCGTCGGGGGCGGAGTGCACGGCGATGAGCGCGTGCGCCGCGCACATCGCCGCCTCCGCCGCCGCACCCGGCCGCGAGGGGGCCGGGTCGGTCGCCCACTGCCAGTCGCTGACGGTCCGCTCCATCCTGCGGTACAGCAGTGCCTGACCCACCTCCCGATCCTGTACCGCGTGGGCCCACGCGTTCGGTGCGCCCTCGCCGGGGCGCACCGAATCCGGACCGGCCTGGATCTCCGCCGCGGCGATCAGGCTCTGCGTCAGCGCGGGCACGTCCTCCTCGCTCGCGCCGCCGCTGCGGTGCTGGGGATCGAACACGGGAGGGAGACCCAGAGCGGTCAGCGCGCGCACGATCGGTCCGGGGTCGCCGATACCCTGCGTCATCTCAACCTCCGGCTGTCTGCTTTGGCACATCCCCAGCCCTCTACCCAGTCATCCGTTACTTCCCGAACGCATTCCCCGCGTTTTTGTCGAAAAACTCCGGCGGGTACTACGGAGGTGCAACGACCCGGACTCGGGCCGGGTTCCTGCGGACGCCGTGCGGGTGGTGTTCCGGGACCGATCCCCGTGCCGGGGACCTACGCCTCGTCGTGCGCGTCGGCTCCGGCAGCACCGTCGGCGCCGGGGGCGGCGTCCATGAAGGCGAGCCCGCGCAGGGCCAGCCGGGCGTCCTCGTAGCGCCCCTCGATCGTGGCCTCGACGTCGAAGGAGTGCGACTCGGTTGGCGGGTAGCCGATCAGGGCGGCGGCCCGACTGGGAACCGGTCTCGCGGCCGCCTCGGCGGACTCCCACACCAGGACCGCGCCCCACCGGTTCGTCTCCGGGTCGGCGATCCACACCTTGAACCGCAGCCCGGGTACGTCGGCGAACGCGGCGACGGACCGGTCGACCAGGTACGCGCGCAGGGACTCGATGGTCTGGGCGGACCGGGACAGGTCCCACCAGACGATGTGGGTGCGCATCAGGGGCCTCTCTGGAAACAGGCGGCTCGGCGGTTCGATCCGCGTGGACGGGGCAGCGGGGCACCGGGGCAGCGGGTCCGTCCCGGCTGGGCGGGGCGCGGAGCCCGTGGGCGGCTCACCCGGTGAGGAAGTCGCCCAGGGCCGCGGCCAGCTCCTCGGGGGCCTCCTCGGCGACGTGGTGGCCCGAGTCGATGCCGTGGCCGCGGACGTCGTCCGCCCAGGTCCGCCAGACACGCAGCGGATCGCCGTACAGCTCCTCCAGGTCGTCCCGCAGCGACCACAGGACCAGCGTGGGGCACCGGACGCGCCGACCCCCGGCGGCGCGGTCGGCCTCCTCGTGCGCCCTGTCGACGGTCAGACCGGCGCGGTAGTCCTCCAGCATCGCCCGCACCACCTCGGGGTCGCGCACCGCCCGCCGCCACTCCTCGTGGTTCTCCCGCCCCATACTCCCGGGGTCACCGGTGTACCAGCGGTCGGGATCGGCGTTGATCACGCGCTCGGGGACCTCCGGCTGGGCGAAGAAGAACCAGTGCCACCACCGCGTGGCGAACTCGGGCGTGATCCGGGACAGGTGCTCGCTGATGGGCAGGCAGTCGATGAGCGCCACCCGGGAGACCAGGTCGGGATGGTCCAGGACCAACCGCAGGGCCACGTAGCTGCCCCGGTCGTGGCCGACGAGCGCGAACCGGTCGTGGCCCAGCAGACGCATCACCGCCACCATGTCGGCGGCGACCGCGCGTTTGGAGTGGTTGGTGTGGTCCGGTGAGGGCGCGGGGCCGCGGGAGCGCCCGTAACCCCGCAGGTCGGCGCAGACCACGGTGAAGCCCCGCTCGACCAGGAGGGGAGCGACGCGGTGCCAGGTCGCCGAGGTGCGGGGGTGACCGTGCAGCAGCAGTACGGCTGGGCCCCGGCCGCCGTGGCGCACGAAGACGGTCGCGTCGCCGAGCGGGACGGACTGGGAGGTGAAACCCTCGAACATCGCCCCAGTATCCCCGCCGCCGCCCCGCCGGTACAGGGCCCCGGAGCAGGGGAGGGGAAGAGGGAGGGCGCAGCCGCGCGGAGACGGCTCGCCTCTGGGGCGGGTACGTGCGCCAGCACCCGACCCGCGCAGCCGCGCGCGGAGACGGCCCGTGGGACCCGTCGCCCGGCCGGGCCCCGCGCCCGGCCGGGTCGGCCGCTCAGTCCTCGGCGTTGACCTTCGCGACGAGCTCTTCGAGGTCGTCCAGCCCCACCGGGCCGAAGCTCGCCAGGCGGCGGATCGGGATCGAGGCCATCATGCGCACCATGTCCATCCCCATGGCGTTGGCGGAGCCGTCGGCCGCCACCGGCGGCGTGAAGGCCTCCGCGAGGAGGGCCACGGCCCTGGGGTCGGCCATCACCTCGCCCAGCGTGGAGTCGAGCGTCACCGGCAGGCGCGGCGCGTCGCCCTCGACGGCGATCGCCGCCGTGGCCCGCAGGTCACGGCTCGAAGCGCCCGCCGACACCACGTACTCGCCGCCCTCGACCACCCAGCGGTCGGCCCGCACCTCCCAGTACGCCAGGTCCTCGCGGGGCAGCAGGACGCTGACGCGCTCGCTCCGTCCGGGTTCCAGGGTCACGCCCGTGAAGCCCTTCAGCTCACGCGGGGCCCGCGACACGGCCGAGTCGGGCTTGGCGACGTAGAACTGCACGACCTCGCGCCCGGCCCGGTCCCCGGTGTTGGTGACGGTCAGGTGCGCCGTGACGCCGGTGCCGTCCTGCTCCAGTTCGAGGTCGGAGTAGGCGAAGCTCGTGTACGACAGGCCGTGCCCGAAGGGGAAGGCCACCTCCATGTCGCGGGCGTCGTACCAGCGGTAGCCCACGTACAGGCCCTCGCCGTAGAGCACCGCGGAGTTCTCCCCGGGGAAGTTCAGGTACGCGGGGGTGTCCTGCAACCGGACCGGCACCGTCTCGCCGAGCCGCCCGGACGGGTTGACCCGGCCGAACAGCACGTCGGCGATCGCGCCGCCGCCCGCCTGGCCCAGGAGGGCCCCGTCCAGGACCGCGGGGGCCAGCTCGGCGACCGGGGCGAGCCGCAGCACGCCGCCGTGGGAGAGCACGACGACCGTCCGGGGCTGCGCCCGCACGACGGCCGCGAGCAGGTCGAGCTGCTCGGCGGGGAGTTCGATGTGCTCCCGGTCGAAGCCCTCGGACTCCTGGTGCTCGGCCAGGCCCAGGAAGACCACGGCGGTGTCCGCCGCGGTCGCGGCGCGCACCGCCTCCTCGCGCAGGCCCGTCGCGTCGCCCGGTTCCGCACCGCCCGACTCCGCGCCGCCCTGTGCCTCGGTGGTGTACCCGGGGGCGAAGGTGACCGTGCCGGAACCGGCCAGGGCGCGGATCTCCTCCAGCGGGACGTCCACGCGCGTGGGGTTCACGTGGGAGCTGCCGCCGCCCTGGTAGCGCGGGCTTTGGGCGAACCCGCCGATCACCGCGACGGACCCGTCCGGCGCGAGCGGCAGGAGCGCGCCGTCGTTCCTGAGCAGGACGACGCACCGCGCCGCCACCTCGCGGGCGAGGGCGTGGTGGGCCTCGACGTCGTGCGCGCCGACCTCAAGGGTTCGCGCGGAGTCCGCCGCGCGGTCCTGGCGGGAGGAGCGCGCCTTGGCGGCCAGGGCGGCCACGCGGGAGGCGGCCGTGTCCACGTCCTCCGCCGAGCAGGCCCCGCCCTCCACGGCCGCGACGAGCCGCGCGTCGCTCGCGCCGCCGTCGCCGGGCATCTCCAGGTCCAGCCCGGCGGCGACCGCCGCGGGCCGGTCCTGCACCGCGCCCCAGTCGCTCACGACCACGCCGTCGAAGCCCCACTCCTGGCGCAGCACCGTGGTGAGCAGCCAGTGGTCCTCCGAGGCGTAGACGCCGTTGATGCGGTTGTAGGAGCACATCACGGTCCACGGGGCGGACGTGCGCACGACCTTCTGGAAGGCGCGCAGGTAGATCTCGCGCAGCGTGCGCGGATCGATGTTGGAGCTGGAGCGCATCCGGTCGTGCTCGGCGTTGTTGGCGGCGAAGTGCTTGAGCGAGGCGCCCACGCCGGTGCTCTGGAGTCCGCTCACCCAGGCGCCGCCCAGGACGCCGGTGAGGAGGGGGTCCTCGGAGAAGTACTCGAAGTTGCGCCCGCCGCGCGGGTCGCGCTTGATGTTGATCCCCGGGCCCAGGAGCACGTCGACACCCAGCGCCCCGGCCTCGGCGCCCAGGGCCGCGCCCACCCGCCCGACCAGGTCGGGGTCCCAGCTCTGGGACAGGCCGACGGCGGGCGGGAAGCAGGTCGCGGGCAGGCTCTCGGACAGGCCGAGGTGGTCGGTGGCACCGGCCTGTCGGCGCACGCCGTGCGGCCCGTCGGTGAGCACGAGCGAGGGGACGTCCCCCACGGCCTTGGTCGTCCAGAAGTCGGCGCCGCTGCTCAGCGAGGCCTTCTCCGCCAGTGTGAGTCCGCTCGGGCCGGGGGTCGGGTCATGGGTCATGGGTGCTCGCTCCTGTCCAGAGGAAACGGAGGGCGGTGGCGCGTCCGTGCGAAAACAGTACGTCATGCGGTTTTCATGCGGCAAGTGCTAGAGTCGCGCCATGGCACGACGAGGTTCCTACGCGAAGGGCGTGGCCAAGCGCGGGGAGATCCTCGACGCGGCGCTCACCGTCATCGGGCGTGACGGGTACAGCCGCGCGACGGTGCGCGAGATCGCCGACGCGGTCGGACTCAGCCAGAACGGCCTGCTGCACCACTTCGGGAGCAAGGAGCGGCTCTTCGTGGAGGTCCTGCGCCACCGCGACGAGCTCGACCTGCTGGTCTACGGGGAGGGTGTGCGGCAGCGCTCCGGCGCCGTCGGCCAGGGGGCTGACGTCGTTGACCAGCTCCCTGATGGCCAGTACCCCGATGACCAGCGCCCCGGTGCTCCCGGTCGGGGTTCCGATGCCGTCGGCCAGGGCTCCGGCGCCGACGACGGGCGTCCCGAGGCCGTTGGCGAGCGTCCTGGGGTCGCTGACGTGCGCCCCGGCATCGCGGAGTCGCTAGTCCGGCTGGTCCGGCACAACGCCGAGGTGCCCGGCCTCGTGCAGCTGTACTCGCGCCTGTCCACGGAGGCCGCCGAGGAGGGGCACCCCGCCCACGACTTCTTCCGGGAGCGCTACGCCACGGCCCGCGAGACCATCGCGGAGGAGATCCGGCGCCTCCAGGGGAAGGGGGAGCTTCCGGCCGAGCAGGACGCCGACCGCCTGGCGGTCCTGGGCGTGGCCCTCATGGACGGCTTACAGGCGCAGTGGGCCTACGACTCGGGCGTCGACATGGCCGACCACATGGCCTACTTCCTCGGCCTCGTCGGCCTGCGGCCCGCCGCGCCGAACCCGCTGGGGGAGGGGACCGGCCCCTGAGGGCCTGGCCGCGGCGCGGCCTCAGGCGGGCGCGCCGCCCATGTCGTACCCGCCCTCCTCGGTCCAGGGAACCTCGGCGTCCTCGACCCGGACGCTCCAGCGCGCGTCTGGCAGGGCCCCGCGCAGCCGGGTGAGCGCACCCAGGTAGTGCCGCAGCTGGCACAGGAGCGGTTCGACTCCGCAGGTGTGGTGGGGAAGCTTGCTGGAGCCAGCCAGTACCTCGCCCTCCGACAGGTGGCGGCCGTCGTACAGGCCGAGCCCCTCGAACACCTCCTCCGGCCGCTGGTGGGACCCGGGCACCTCGCCCACGGCGTGCCACCGGGGCAGCAGCGCGGCGGCCTCCTCCATGAGCGCCCTCTCGCCCTCCGCGAGCACCTCGGCGGCCAGGGCGTGCTCGCGCGCGTCCAGGGGGGTGGCGCGCGCGGCGCTGTAGTAGAGCGAGACGCCCATGGTCCTGCCTCTGCGGTGGAAGGGAAACGTGCGGGACCGAGCGTAGGGCCGTGCACCGACGTCCCGGTTTCCGGGGGCGGGCCCCGGGTTCCTCGCGGATTCCGCGATACGCGTGCCGGGTCCGGTCGGGCGGTGGTTTCGGCGGGGTCCGGGGGAGCGGGTTCCGGTGCGGTTAGGGAGGTTTTGAGGTGATACGGGCGCGAGCGTGGTACGGTTATGAAAATCATTTCCATGCAGTCTGTGTCACATGACCGGAGGCCCGTGACGTGTCTGGAGGCAGGCGACGGCGCCGAGCGCCGGGGGCGGCGGGCACGCCGTTCGCGGTGAGGACCGATCGGACGGCTGTCTGAGATGCCCCGGGTGTCCCAGTACGACGACGTCGTCCTCAAGACCCTGGGGCGGAGCACGCGCTTCCGCAGCTGCCAGGAGATCCACCTCGCCCTCTCCGGAGGGCGTTCCCGCGCCCGCAGGCCGCCCAGCCTGTCCACCGTCTACCGCACGCTCCACCGGCTGGCGGAGGAGGGCGTCCTCGACACCCTCCACTCGCCCGAGGGAGAGCGCCTCTACCGGCTGTGCAGGACCTCCTCCCGGCACCACCACCTGCTGTGCCGGGTCTGCGGACGGGTGGAGGACATCGCGCAGGCGGACGAGCTGGGGGGTGTCGTCGAACGTATCCGCGAGGACAGCGGTTACGGCTCCCTGGACTACTCCTTCGAGCTGTCGGGCGTGTGTCCGGGCTGCGCCTAGGCAGTGGCCGAAAGGGTGCGCCGATTCGTCGCGATCTTGTACTTATAGCGAGTTTGGCGCGCCGGACCTCGCTATAAGTACAAGATCACCGCAGGTCAGACCCCTCGCGTCACATCGGAAACGTTTTCGGACAGCCCACAGGGCGGAGCCGGTTCGCCAGCCACGGACCCCCGGGCCCCGCTGCCGCATTCCACGAGAGGAGGGTCGTGTCCACGACCCGTTCTGTACAAGACCCCGGCGTGGCCCTGGTGACCGGGGCCGCCGGAGGCATCGGCTCCGCCGTCGTCCGGGGGATGGCCGAACAGGGCTTCCGCGTCGCGGCCCTGGACGTCGCCGGACAGGGGGTCCGCGCCCTGGCCGCGGAGCTCACCGCCCGGGGCCACCGGGTCCGCGGCTACGCGGTCGACGTCACCGACGAGGACTCCGTCGAGCGGGCGGTGGCCTCGGTCGAGGAGGAACTGGGCGCTGTCACCGCCGCGGTCAACGTCGCCGGTGTGCTGCGCTGGGGCGCGGTCACCGGCTTCCCCTCCCGGGAGTGGCGGGAGGTCTTCGACGTCAACACCCTCGGCGTCTTCCACGTCTCCCGCGCCGCGGCCCGGGTGATGGTCCCGCGCGGCGCCGGGAACATCGTCACCGTCAGCTCCGACGCCGCCGCGGTGCCCAGGGCCGCCATGGCCGCCTACGCCGCGTCCAAGGCCGCCGCGACCCACTTCACGCTGTGCCTGGGCCTGGAGCTGGGACCCCACGGGATCCGCTGCAACGTCGTCTCACCGGGGTCGACCGACACCGCGATGCGAAGGCAGCTGTGGGAGGACGGGCCCTCCTCCCCGAAGGCGACGCCCGGCAACGATCCCTCGGCGTTCCGCCCGGGCGTCCCGCTGGGCCGGGTGGCGCAGCCCGGCGACGTCGCGGAGGCCGTGGCCTTCCTGGCCTCGCCGCGCGCACGGCACGTCACCCTGCACGACCTGCGCGTGGACGGAGGGGCGAGCCTTGGCGCCTGAACCCCTCGGAAGCCTGCCCGGCCCCTTCGTCCTGTCCACCCCCGACCACACGCTGACGGTCGACGGCGCGCGGGGGCGCTTTCGCCCCCTGCCCGGCGGGAGCGCGGGCCTCGCGCGGGCGGTCCCGGACACCCTGCGCGAGGCCCGCGCCGCCGGATGGGACGACCCCCGGGTCGTGGGCGCCCTGCCCTTCCGGCCGGACGCCCCGGCCGCGCTCATGGTGGCGAATGTCGTCCGCACCGGCCCGCGCCCGCCGCGCGTTCCGGGCGGGGACTCCCCCTCCGGTCCGCCGCCCCACGAGCGTTCGCCGCGAACGGCCGGTGAGGGTTCCCCCTCCGGCACCCCGCCCCGGCACCGCCTGCGCGAAGAACCCTCCGCGGACGACTACGCCCGCCTGGTCGGGCTGGCCGCCGAACGCCTCTCCCGCGAGGGGCTGGACAAGGTCGTCCTGGCCAGGACCCTGCTGCTGGACCTGGCGGAGCCCCTCGACCCCGGCCGCGTTCTGGCCCGCCTCACCGCGGACAACCCGGGCGCCTTCAACTTCGCGGTCGCCGCGGGGGTCTTCGGCGGGGATTCCGTCGGAACCTCCGGCGGGGGTTTCGGAGGGAGCCGAATCAGTGCGTCCGGCGGGTCGGACGGCGGAGGTCAGGAGCCGCTCCGGCGACCGGTCCCGGTCCTGGTGGGGGCCAGCCCCGAACTGCTCGTCGCACGCAGCGGCCCCCGGGTGCGCTCGCACCCGCTCGCGGGCTCGGCGCCGCGCCACCCCGATCCGGCAACCGACCGCGAACGCGCCGAGGCCCTGCTGGCGTCGGCCAAGGACCTGCGCGAACACGCCTTCGTCGTGGAGGCCATCGCCGAACGCCTGCGTCCGCTCTGCTCCCGACTCGACGTGCCCGCGGTCCCGTCGGTCACCGCGACCGCGACCATGTGGCACCTGGGAACGCCCGTCTCGGGCCTGCTCCGGGAACCCCTTCCCTCGGCGCTGGAACTGGCCACCGCCCTGCACCCCACCCCCGCGGTCTGCGGCACGCCCGCCGGGGCGGCCGCGCGGGCCATCGGTGCGTGGGAGCCCTTCGACCGGGGCCTGTACGCGGGCGCCGTCGGCTGGTGCGACGCGGACGGCGACGGGGAGTGGGCCGTCACCCTGCGCTGCGCCGAGATCGCGGGAACCCGGGCGCGCCTGTTCGCCGGAGCCGGGATCGTCGCGGACTCCGTGCCCGCCGCGGAGGCGGCCGAGACCGGCGCCAAGTTCCGCACCATGCTCAACGCCCTCGGACTGGGAGCCGTCGACCCGGGGTCCGCCGATCCGGATCCCAGCGTCTCGAACCCCGCTGACCCGGGTTCCGGCCACCCGGAACCCGCCATCCACGTTCCGACACCACATGGAGAACGCCCCTGATGTCGCTTCCCTCGATCGAGCCCTACCCCATGCCTGGCGAGGGCGACCTGCCCGACAACCGGATGTCCTGGTCGGTGGACCCCGACCGCTGCGTCCTGCTCATCCACGACATGCAGCGCTACTTCCTCGACGCCTTCTCGCCGAACGAGGAACCGGTGCCGAGCCTGCTGGCCAACGTCGGCGCCCTGCGGCGCGCGTGCGCCGAACTCGACGTGCCGCGCGTCTACACCGCCCAGCCCGGTTCCCAGGACCCGGGCGACCGGGGGCTGCTCCGCGACCTGTGGGGCGAGGGGCTGCGGGACGACCCGGCCCACACCGCGATCGTGGAGGGCCTGGAGCCCGCCGACGACGAGATCGTCATGACCAAGTGGCGCTACAGCGCCTTCGCCAGGACCGACCTGGAGCGGTACCTGCGCGACGCGGGCCGCGACCAGCTGGTCGTCTGCGGCGTCTACGCCCACATCGGCGTCCTGACGACCGCGTGCGACGCCTTCATGCGCGACGTCCAGGCCTTCGTCGTGGCCGACGCCGTGGCGGACTTCTCCGCGGGCGACCACGCGATGGCCCTGTCCTACGCAGCCCGCCGCTGCGCCGGGACGGTGAGCACCAAGGAGGTTCTGGCCGCCCTGAA